>DASYOJ010000260.1:0-3227 GCA_036007925.1 Candidatus Nanopelagicales bacterium | reverse complement strand
TGCGTGACCGGAGACATGCACCAGCGCATTGCCTTTATGGATCACACTCGCACCAAGTCGGGTCAGGCCGTTGATGACGCGGTTTACCGCTGTCTCATTTCCTGGAATCAACGACGACGCCAAAACAACAGTGTCCGAAGGCCCCACAGAGATCGCGTGATCCCGGTTGGCGATCCGTGACAAGACGGCCATCGGCTCCCCTTGGGATCCGGTGCAAATCAGCACCGCACGATCATCGGGTAAGTCGGCAAGATCGTCAGCCGACACGGCTGTCCCCTCCGGGATGGTCAAAAAACCGAGGTCGCGCGCGATACCCATATTGCGCACCATGGAGCGCCCAACGAAAGCGATCTTGCGCCGGTGCGCTACCGCCATATCGATGATCTGCTGGATTCGATGCACGTGCGAGGCGAAGGACGCAACAATCACTCGACCCCGTGCTTTGGCGAAGACGGTGTCGAGCACCGGCATGATGTCCCGCTCGCTGGGGATGAATCCGGGTACTTCCGCGTTGGTGCTATCGACCATCAAGATGTCGATGCCCTCATCGCCCAGGCGTGCGAAGGAGTTCAAGTCCGTCACGCGCCCATCCAGGGGCAACTGGTCGACTTTGAAATCCCCGGTATGCAGTACTCGACCGGCCTTCGTGGTGATCGAGATCGCCATGGCATCGGGAATGGAGTGGTTGACCGCGAGGAACTCCAGCCCGAACGGACCGATGGTTACGTGCTCTCGATCCTGCACTTGATGCAGTTCGGAGCTGATGCGGTGCTCGGTCAGCTTCGCGCGCAAAAACGCCAACGTGAGCTTGGATCCATAGACCGGGATCTCCGGTCGAAGCCGCAACAAGTAAGGGACTGCCCCGATGTGGTCTTCGTGGCCATGGGTCAACACGATCGCTGCGATGTCTTGGAGTCGATCGGTGATGGGCGAGAAGTCCGGCAGGATCAAGTCCACACCGGGTTGGGATTCTTCCGGGAAGAGTACGCCGCAGTCGACGATGAGTAACGAACCATCGAACTCGAAGACGGCCATATTGCGACCGATCTCGCCGAGCCCGCCGATCGGGAGAATGCGCAACGCTCCGGGGGCAAGGGCGGCCGGTGCGGGGATGTTGTCGTGATGCACTAGGTGGTGCCGCCGAACCCGCGCACGCCGCCGGCGGCAAGATCCACCCGCAAGTAATCCCGTTGCTCTTCGGTTGCCTCGATCAATGGCAGCCGGACCGGCCCGGCCGGCAAGCCCTGCATCCCCAGCGCGGCTTTGGTCAAAATGACGCCCTGGGTGCGGAACATGCCCGTATACACCGGCAGCAATTCGGTGTTGATGGCGCGGGCGGTCGCGAGATCACCGCTGGCCACCGCTTGGGCCATCTGCTTCAACCGATCTCCCACAACATGCCCAACAACCGAGATCATTCCCGAAGCCCCGAGCGCCAGCATGGGCAGATTCAAGATGTCATCACCGCAGTACCAACCGATATCGGTTCGCGCCATCGCCCACTGCGTAGCGTCGAGGTCGCCCTTGGCGTCTTTGTTCGCCACGATCCGCGGATGCTCGGCGATGCGCACGAGGGTGTCGGTCTCGATTGCCACACCGGTTCTTTTGGGGATGTCGTAGGTCAGCAACGGAAGGTCTGTCGCATCCGCGATCGCGTGGAAGTGCGCCACGAGTCCAGCTTGCGGTGGCCGGTTGTAGTACGGGGCGACCGCCATCAGACCGTGCGCACCGGCATCGGCGGCGGCACGCGCACTCGCGATGGAGTGCGAGGTGTCGTTTGTCCCGACACCGGCGACCACCCATGCCCGATCACCGACGGCTTCCACGACTGCAGCGACCAACGCTCGGTCTTCGGCGTCTGTCTTGGTCGCAGATTCGCCCGTGGTGCCGTTGACGACGAGCCCATCGTGGCCGAGCTCATCGACCAGATACGTCGCGAGTTGCTGAGCTCCCGCAAGGTCTTGGGAGCCGTCGTCGTGAAACGGGGTGATCATCGCCGTGAGCATTACCCCGAAGGGAGCTACTCGCGTGGAGTCGTGGCCGGCCATGACGATCAGGCTAGCGCTCTCACGGGGCTACCCGGCCAGCTGCCACGAATGCTTCGTAGGTGATCGGCATCAATTGCGCCAAGTGATCTTCGTACGCCTCGGCCACCATCTCGATCTCGCGCTGGGGATAGGACGGGTACGTCGAATCCTCGCTCTTGCGGCGAAGGGACAAGAAATTCATCAAGGCGCGGGCGTTCATGGTCACGTAGGCACTGGAGTAGATCGTGACGGGCAAGACCATCCGGGCGACCTCCCGGGCGACACCGGCGTTAAGCATCCGCTGGTATTCGCGGTAAGCAACAGTGCACGATTCGCGAACCGCCGAATCGATCACCTCGTACTGCTCGGTGGTTCCCGGGTGAAATTCATACGCCCCGGCTTTTCCCTGCTGCACCACGGCCCGGTCGGAATCCGGCACATAGAACACCGGCTGCAACTCCCGATAGCGCCCTGACTCCTCGTTGTAGCTGGCGATGCGGTGCCGCATGTGCTCACGCCACACGAAAATCGGTGCTTGCACGAAGAAGGTCATCGAGTTGTGCTCGAAGGGGCTCCCGTGCCGCTCGCGCATCAAATAGCGAATCAAGCCGCGTGAGCGCTCGGCGTCGGCGTTCACGTCCTCGACGCTGGACTCCCCTACCGTTGATACGCGGGCAGCGAAGACGACGTCAGCGTCGCGTGCGCTGGCTCGCACAAGTTCGACGGTGACATCGCTGCGAAACGAGATCTCCTGGGATTCGGTCACGCAGGAACCCTACCGAGGAACCACGCACGCGCCCGCGCACAATGGCCCGGTGCCACAACCTTCGACGGGATTCGTCCGAGATGCCACCGCCGCCGATGCTGGGGCGATCGCGGCTGTCCAACTGCGGTGTTGGAGTTACGACTACGCACGCACCTGGCCAGCCGAACTCTTCGATGCCCTCGCCGACGATGATCTCGAGATGCACTGGACCCGTGCGGTCATCGCCCCGCCGGGACCGGGGTATCGCTTGCTGGTGGCGACCGATGCTGATGTGGTCGTCGGGTTCGCGGCCCTGGCACCGAGCACCGATCCCGATGCCGAAGCCGGGGATGCGGAAGTCATCGCTTGGGAAGTGGACCCCGATCACCGCCGGGCCGGACACGGCTCCCGGCTGCTATCCGCGGCTGCCGATCATGCGCGCAGTGTGGGGGGAC
>DASYOJ010000259.1:0-5229 GCA_036007925.1 Candidatus Nanopelagicales bacterium | reverse complement strand
TGTCACGCTCGCCGACGCCGAGGTCTTCCCCCGCGACAAGCCCTGCGGCGATGGCCTCACCCCCCGCGCCATCGCCGAGCTCGACGCCCTGGGCGCCTCGCAGTGGATCACCACCCGTGCTCGCAACGCCGGCCTGCGCGCGGCCGGTTTCGGCCAGACGCTCTACCTGCCCTGGCCCGGCGGCTCGCTGCCCAACTACGGCTCCGCCGCACCGAGGCTCCAACTCGACGACGCCATCCGCAAGGTCGCGCTCGAAGCAGGCGTGACCCCGCTCGAAGGTTTGCGCGCAACCGATGTGGAACGTGATGCGAGCGGTCGCGTCGTCGCTGTTCTTTTCAACGACGCGGAAAAACAAACAACGCGCATCGAATGCAACCGACTGATCGTTGCCGACGGTGTGCGCAGCCAGCTCGGCCGCGTGCTCGGCCGCGAATGGCATCGCAGCACCGCGTACGGGGTTGCTGCCCGCGCCTACATCGAATCCGGTCGCAGTGATGATCCGTGGATCTCCAGCCACCTCGAACTGCGCGGCACCGAGAACGAACTACTCAGCGGCTACGGCTGGATCTTCCCGCTCGGCGACGGCGAAGTGAACATCGGCGTGGGCACGCTCGCGACCGACAAGCGTCCGGCTGATGTGAACTTGCGCCAACTCATCAAGCACTACACCGATCAACAGCGCGCCGATTGGGAACTCGAGGGTGAGTTGCGCGCAACGTGGTCGGCGATGCTGCCGATGGGCGGTGCAGTCAGTGGTGTTGCCGGACCGAACTGGATGCTCGTCGGCGATGCCGCCGGATGCGTGAACCCGCTGAACGGCGAGGGAATCGACTACGGCCTGGAGACCGGGCGACTCGCAGCCGAGTTACTTGCGTCAAGTACCAACAACTACGCCACCGTGTGGCCGGCCATCCTGCGTGAGCACTACGGCCTGGCATTCTCGATCGCGCGTCGTCTCGCTGGCCTGCTGACCGTCCCCGGCTTCCTCACCACGTTCGGACCAGTCGGAATGCGCTCGCAGTTCCTCATGACGATCGCGCTGCGTGTGATGGGCAACCTCATCACCGAAGAGGACAAGGACTCCGTTGCGCGCATCTGGCGCACCGCAGGACGGGCATCGATCAAGTTCGACGATCGGCCGCCGTTCAGCTAAGACAACAAGGATCGCGGACCCGGAGCCGTGAAACGTCGGGGCTAATCCGTGGAAGTGATTCCGGGACGAAACGCCTAGATCAACGTACCGACGTCAGCGGCTATTTGGGCAGGTGATCTTCGACTTCATCAAGCCAGGCAAGCACCTCGCTGGTGTCGTTGATGTCGATGCCGGTTGCCATGAATTCCTCAGTGAGTCCGCCACTCGATCGGGATACCGGCAGTGGCGTTTCCATGAAGTCAGATTACCAAAAATTCCGTCACCCCCTGCCTCGGCTGAGGCCCTAAAGCCTCAGTGTTGCCAAGGGAACGATGTGAATGCCTGAAGGCAGCGTGTAGGCGTACTCAGTTGCGGTGAAGATAGCCAAGAAAGCCGGCTGACCAACTCGATCGAGGTCGACTCGTTTGTCGCGTAACAGCAGTAGGTTGCGCTCTGCTTCAGCGAAGCTATTACTGCCGAGTTTGATTTCTATCGCGGCCCATGCGCCGTCCTCGAACTCAATGATGACGTCCACTTCAAGTCCGACGTTGTCCCGGTAGTGGTAAGCATTTCCGAATCGCGCATCGATTGCCGCGCGCACGTCGCGCACCACCAACGATTCGAAGATCTGTCCGAAGAACTCCGGATCCTTCGCTAGTCGATCAGCATCGATACCCAGAGCCGCGCAGGCGAGGGAAGGATCGGTCATGCTCAATTTGGAGCTGGTGTGGAGCCGAGACTTGGACCGAAGGGGAACGCTCCACGCCGGAAGCTCGTCGATAGCGAACACCATCGCCAGCGCGTCAAGGTAGAACCGAACTGTCTTCGGATCAAGTTCCCCGCCGTCGGCGGAGACATCGTGTGCAAGTTTCTTGATCGTGACATCGGTAGCTGTGTTGCGTGCGATGGACTCGATGAGTCGGCGCAATCGCACGGGGTTGTGCCGGACACCCGTTGCTAGAGGTATCTCCGTCGAGCACAGGTCGTCTAAGTAGGAACGGGTGAAGTTTCTGGCTTGCTGCTGATTCGCAGTCAACAAGGCGGGCCAGCCACCGATGACGGCAGCTTCGGCCATGTCCCTATAGCCCATCGGGCTGCGACCGGAGATCGTTGAACTGGAGATCAAGTCCTCGAACGAAAACAGATCGGCCGATCGGCCGAACTCGCTCAAGGACATCGTGCGCATGCGCAGCCGACCAATACGCCCCGCACCCGAGTGCCGAGCCCGATCAGGCGCCGGAGTTGCGGATCCGGACACGATGAATTGGCCGGGCTCTCGACGAGCATCGATCTCATGGCGCATGACGTTCCACAGTCCCGGAGCGAGCTGCCATTCGTCGATCAGGCGAGGGGTCGCGCCTTCCAGCAGGGCCCTGGGATCGAGATTCGCCAGTTCGCGCAGACTCGGGTCGGCATCCAAACGCACGGAGCTACCGGCTTGCCTCAATGCAGTGGTGCTCTTGCCGCAACCGCGGGGGCCCTGGAGAAGCACCCCACCCATCGCGGCAAGTAAGTCGCTGAGGGCAGCGTCAGCGGCCCTTTTACGATAGTTCACGAACCAAAAATACCCGACATTGCAAGATATTTATACCCCGAAATACGAATAAATTATGCCCGATAATGTAAATTCCGGCAGTGGGCAGTTCAGTCGGGAAAGGCGAGCGAGACTCTCCAGCAGTTTGTGGTCTCTGCCGCCAACCTCCAAGAGTTCCTCGACGACCCCGGTTCCCTGGACGGAGTGGAAGCGGGCCTACGGCAGACGCCACGGTTGTGGTGCCCACCATCGAAGAGATTCTGCGCATCAAGGCATATCTGATTGTGCAACGGAATTACGTTCGCGACTATCTGGATGTTGTCGCCCTCTCCGATTCCTTGAGAATTGACGACGCCGTCAACGCGCTAGTCAGCATGCAAGCGCTGCAACCACGTCTCATGGCGATGATTGCACTGGCATCCCTGACGCCAGTGTTTGTGTCGATTGCCGGGTGGGCGGTCGGTTTTGCTGCCATGGGTTGGAGTCTTGTCTTTCTCTTCGTCACACTCGGCCTCGGCAACGCAGCCATGCGACGCTGGCCAGGCCAGCACGCAGCGATCTTCATCACCTCAGCCATCATCGTTCAGGCAGGCCACCTGTTGGCGAATATTCCTGCCCGCGCGATTGCTGGCGCCGACCCCTACACACTCCCCGAATTCCTCGTCGCTTCGGTCATCGGAATTTTCCTGGTGTTGCTCACTTCCAGTTTCGGCACCTTCCGCTCCTACCGCGAGAACGTTGCCCGCACGATGACCGCGGAGTTGAACACCGAACTAAGCGACTCGATCGCCGCCAGCCGCCAGGTGGCACAACTTGCCCGTGAATCGGCGCGCATCCTGCACGGCACCGTGCAAACCAGACTCATCGCGTGCGCGGTCGCGATCGAACGCGCTGCGGACACCCGCGATGTTGAGGCCTTCCAGGCCGCACTTCACGAGGCTCATGCAGTTCTCGCCGACCCGACGCGTATCGAGAACAACGACGACGTCACCGTGATCGGTGAAGTGCAAAGAAAGACGTCATTGTGGTCGGGGCTGTGCGACGTAACCGTGGATGTCGACCCGCAACTGGCCAACACGACCGGGCGAGTTGCGCGCGACATCGGTCGCATCGTGGAAGAAGGCCTAAGCAACGCGATCCGCCATGGTGGCGCAGGCGCGATCAGTGTGAGCGTCGAGGAAGCCAACAATCAGATCGTCGTCGTTGTCGAAGACGATGGTGCCGGTCCGCAAGGTGGCGCACCCGGATTGGGTTCGTCGTTGCTCGACAGCGTCAGCGATTCGTGGGAGTTGATGCAGACTGGCAACGGAGCAAGGCTCACCGTCCGCGTCGCCTAGTCACCTAAGCCGCGATGTCGAGCACCATCACATCCGGGTCGGCTAGCGCGGTGATGTCGTCGTAATCGGCAGTGAGCACCGCAACCGGTCTGGGTAATTGCGACGCCACTTCGGCAACGAGTGCATCCAACGTCGCATTCCCGCGCACCTTCGTGCGTCCGATCCGCTCGCCGGCCGTGCGCCCGAGGTCCTCATCGATCACTCGTACCTTCAGCGACTGCAACAACCGGTGGATCAGAGCATCACGCGGATGTCCGCGCAGCACTTCGGTCAGCGTCGCCGCGGTTGTGTGGAGCGTGGCGCCACGCTTAATCGCCCGGCCAAGTTGGATGCGAAGCTGGGCGCCCTCCTGTGCGGCTTCTGTTAGTGCAGTCGCGTCTAGGACGATGCTTCGGACGATTCGTATTTTTCCCACATTTCCTCCCAACGACGGTCGGCCTTGGCGATCTCGTCTTCGCTCGGCGGCCCATGCAACTCATCCATGTAATCGAGGAAATCGATGAGGGAACGACGACGCTCCTCCTGCTCCAACACCTCGGTCACGTACGCGGAGAAGTTCATATCGACCGCCCGGGCGGCGATGCGCTGCTTGAGCGCCGCGGGCATGGTGATGCTGACCTTGTCGAACGGCCCGGTGAGCAGGTTCGCGAGCGCCTGCTCGGCGAAGCTCTGCTGCTCTTCGGTGAGACCCTCCACGGGCTCCGGGGTGTGCTCATCGGGCACGCCTTCGCTGGCGTCCGGCTCGATCGGTTCAGCACTCATGGGAATAATCCTACCGGTGGTAGGACTGGCGTGGGAAGTCCTCCGGGATCCCGCATTCCAGCGGACATTGCTAGTTGGCAATATCGATGACCGGAGAGGGCGCACTGCCCGGCATCAAGACATCAACTGCTTGATGCATCAATGTCCACACCCGTAGACTTGGGGGATGCGCACGACCCTGACGCTGGACGACGATCTGGCCATGATGCTCAAACGTGAAGCCGAGTCCTCTCGCCGGCCTTTTCGCGACGTCGTGAATGACGCGATTCGTCGTGGCCTGGTGGCCTCGGCTTCACCCCGGCCCGTCATCGAGGTGCCCGTCTTTGACCTCGGGCCCACCGCGGACGAAAACCCTTGGGATGTTCTCGCCCGCGAGGACGCGGCACGTATTCAGGAACTGACCGGGCCGACTGATCCACACAACGCGGTGCCGGACTCAACGCCGTGATCATCCCCGACCTGAA
>DASYOJ010000258.1:0-2159 GCA_036007925.1 Candidatus Nanopelagicales bacterium | reverse complement strand
TCACCTCCCTTTCCCGACGCGATAGCGAAGATCTTGGTGGTGGAACCAGGTTGGGTGAAGGGGATCTCGCGTTGATCGTGACCGCGCAAGGTCTTCTTTAGCTCTGCGCGCTGTTCATCGCTCATGACATCGAGGTGGACGTCGACCTTCTTGACGTCGGGCACCTTCATTACCGCATCCACAACACGGTCGGTGATCGTCCCGCGCATCGGACAGCCCTCAACTGTCAGATAGACACCGACTTCCACCACCCCGCCCTTGCGGATGTCCACGCTCTTGAGCATTCCGATCTCGGTGATCGGACGGTTGATCTCAGGATCGTTGACGGTAGATAGTGCTTCGCGGATAGCAGACTCTGCTGGTTGGTCACCCATCCTCGGATGCTAGACCCGTGTCACCGCTGAGGTGAACCCCCGTCCGGTCCCTTGTCCGGGAGCCGGCTTTCGATTCCTTCGAGCCGCTCGAGTACCTGCTCCAATGTCTCGCGCAACTCACCCCGAACGAAATCGCGAGTGGCCATGTCTCCTAAAGAGGATCGCAAGGAGGCGACCTCGCGGGCTAGGTAGTCACTGTCCGCCAGCATGCGCTCATTGCGCTGACGGTCCTCTTGATATTGCACTCGGTCCCGATCGGTTTGGCGGTTTTGGGCCAGCAGGATCAGCGGTGCTGCGTAGGAGGCCTGCAAGGACAACAGCAAGGTCAAGAAGATGAACGGGTAGGCATCGGGGCGGATGCCGTCGGGCGCGAAGATATTGAAGGACAGCCATGCTGCAATGACCAAGGTCATCCAGGCAATGAATGCCCACGAGCCGATATAGCGTGCGACACGCTCGGACAAGCGGCCGAATCTCTCGGAGTCGTATGCGGGCCGGATTCCACGAGTCGTCTCGATGGGCTGATCAAGACGACGCCGACTACTCCGACGGCCCGGGCTAGCCATTGCCCACTTCCTCGCGCCAATCCGCCGGCAGCATGTGGTCCACGACATCGTCAATCGTCACTGCTCCAAGAAGGCGGCCGTCGTCGTCTACCACCGGCAGAGCTACCAGGTTGTAGGCGGCGAAGTTCCTGGTGACGTCGCCCATCGGGGTGTGCGGACGAACGGCGTTGATACTCGTGTCGACCAACGACGACACCAAGGTTGAGGGTGGTTCGCGCAAGAGGCGTTGGAAGTGGCAGGTACCCAGGTATTTGCCGGTGGGTGTTTCGGTGGGCGGGCGACAGATGAAGACCTGCGCCGCAAGGGCTGGAGGCAAATCGGGATTGCGGATACTGGCGAGGGCCTCTGCCACGGAAGCATCCGGTGCCAAGACCACCGGTTCGGTGGTCATCATTCCGCCGGCGGAGAAGTCGTCGTAGGCCAGGAGGCGACGGATGTCCTCAGCCTCATCGGGTTCCATCTCCTCCAGCAGGAACTCGGCTTGGTCCGGTGGCAAATCGGAGATGAGATCGGCGGCATCGCCAGGGTCCATTTCCTCCAGCACATCGGCAGCTCGTTCCCGGTCGAGCGTTTGCATGATCTCGATGCGATCTTCATCGATGAGTTCTTCGAGGACGTCGGCGAGTCGTTCGTCATCGAGTTCGCGGGCCACTTCCAAACGTCGCTTCGGGACCAGGTTGTGCAGCAATGATGCGACGTCGGCTGGACGTAACGTGTCGATTGTGGCCAGTAGCTGCTCGGCGGGTTGCGCACCTTCGGGCAACGACAGCCCAGAGATTTCCGGCCAATCGACCAGGAAGCGTTCACCACGGCGACGGATCCCCGTTCCTCCGCGTTTGACGAATAAGGAATCCACCAGCCACTCTCGACTCTTAGTTTGCTCGACGCCGATATCTACGACCCGCACTCGTTCCCCGGTTTCGCGCAATGTGATGGATCGATCCAGCAGTTCTGCGGTCGCGAGGGATTCGTTGCGTCGTTGCTCGAATCGCCGCAGATTCACCGTCCCGGTCACGATCACCTGACCGGCATCGATAGCCGTTACCTTCGTCATCGGGATGAAGATGCGTCTGCGCGGGGGAACCTCCACCACGAGGCCGGTCAAGCGTGGGGGATTTCCACCGATTCGCAAGACGACCACCGCATCACGAACCTTGCCCACCTGGTCGCCTTGGGTGTCGAACACCCCAAGGCCCGCGAGGCGGGCCAAGAACAGACG
>DASYOJ010000257.1:0-1925 GCA_036007925.1 Candidatus Nanopelagicales bacterium | reverse complement strand
TCTGCGCCCGCTGCAACAAGCACACGCTCCACAAGGAAACGCGCTAGCCGCTTTCTGGTTATGGCCCTGAATCCCGATTTCGTCGGCCGTACCTATCCACCCGCCCCGGCGTACCTCGTCGGCCGGGAGAAGATTCGCGAGTTCGCTCGGGCGTTGCAGTCCAGTGATCCGTTGCACTTCGATGTTGCCTCGGCGCGGGACCGTGGATATGCCGACCTTGTGGCCCCGCCCACGTACGCCATCCGGTTATCCATGGCAGCTGCTGAGGTTGTGGTGATGGATCCTGAGCTTGGGCTCGATTACACCCGGGTAGTACATGGGGATCAACGCTTCGAGTACTCCCGTCCGATCGTTGCCGGTGACGAACTGGTGTGTTCGGTGACGATCGACGCGATTCGCTCGGCGGCGGGAAACGACATGCTCACTACGCGGGCCGATATCGCCACCGTCGCTGGGGAACACGTGGTCACCAGTTACTCGGTGCTCGTGGCACGTGGAACCGACGACGGCGATGCCTGATGGAGATCATCGAAGGGATGGAACTGCCGTCAAGGACCTTCACGGTCACTCGCGCCGATCTCGTGCGGTACGCCGGAGCATCCGGGGACTTCAACGTCATCCACTGGAATGAGCGGGTCGCGAAGGAAGTTGGGCTCCCGGATGTCATTGCCCATGGCATGTTGACGATGGGCCTAGCGATCCAGGTTGTGACCGACTGGCTTGATGACCCGCGCCGGTTGCTGTCCTATGGGTGCCGGTTCACTCGGCCTGTGGTGGTCCCCGATGACTCCGAGGGCGCTGAAGTGGTGGTTTCGGGCACGGTGAGCAGCGTCGCGGATGGCGTCGCGAACATCACCCTGCGGGCGGTCTGTCAGGACGTCACGGTGTTGGGGAAAGCAAACGCTTCGATCAAGGTGGACTAAGTGGAGCACTCGGAAGTTGAAGCGCTCGCCCATGAGCGCGCGCAGGCACGTCGGGACAAGGATTTCGCCCGGGCGGATGAGTTGCGCGATGCGATTGATACGGCGGGCTGGAAGGTTGTCGATACTCCCGACGGTTTCGAACTTGTGGAAAAGCCGCCGTTTGCAGTGTTCGGATCCTTGGCGGAGATCGATGTCCAGATCACAGCCCCGGTGGTGGTGACGGTGATCGTTGACGGATGGCCGCAAGATGTCGACACCTGCCTATCAGCGCTGGTCGAACATGCACCCAAAGACTCGATGGTCCTGGCGATCGACTGCGGAAATGTCGATGGTGCCGGCGTGCAGGTGGCCGATTGGGAAAAGTCCCATCCCGATCAAGTCCGCGCAGTGCACGTGGAGTCGACCCTCCAACAACTGGGCTGGGCGCCTGTTGTTCGGGCAGCAATCGAAATGGCCGAGTGCGAGGCCTTCGCGATCATGGATATGTCCACGGTCTTGGAAGGCGATGCATTCACCCCGATGCTCCAAGCCCTCGAGGAGTCAGGCGTCGTTGCAAGTGGTTGGCGTGGAGTCAACGTGAATGTCGAGGACGCCTGGCGCACCTTTGTTGATGCTGGGCCCGGCGAGGTCGATGCCGTCCTTGGGTACGCGATGGTGGTGCGCACGTCGGCCGCTAAGGAAGTCGGCCCGGATACCAAGGCTCGCTTTTACCGTAACGCCGACATGGAGTGGTGCTTGCTGCTGCGCGAAGCCGGGGGACGAATCGTGGTTCCCGCAGGTGGGTTACCACTACGCCAGGATCGCCATCACGGCTACCACGATTCCGATCCGGCTTACCGAGATAAGCAATCCAAGAAGACTTACGACCGCATACTCCAGCGCTTTCGAGGCAAGACGGAGATCCTCGCACCGCGCTGATCGGCGAATAGGCTGGCAGTGTGAGCCAACCGGTGGATGTCGAAGCAACGACTTTCGCCGATCACACCACTATCCGTGTGGGCG
>DASYOJ010000256.1:0-3212 GCA_036007925.1 Candidatus Nanopelagicales bacterium | reverse complement strand
GTGGAAGGATTCGGTTTCTCAGCTCGCCCAGATGCGAGACTCGCTGAACGAACTCGACGCTGACATGCGCAGGCAGTGTGATCGAGTGACAGCACAAACGGCATCTATGTTGCACGGACCGATTCAAGGCAGGCTCGCCACCATTGGGATGACGCTCAGGTTTGCTGGCGATCAAATCTCAGAGAAGGATCTAGCCACTATCGATGCCCTATTGCGTGCATGCGAGGTAGATCTCATGCGTGCGGCTTGGGATCCCCGTGGTGATCGTGTTTTAGTTGCGCAGGTGCTTGATGCCCTTCGGTCGCAGTGGGCGGGACTCATGACGATCACCTGGACGCTCACACCGGACGTGTCCGATGAGATCAATAAAGATTCTCTGCTTGTCCGCAGTTTGGAAACGCTGGTAGCCGATTTGGCAAGCAACGCATCACGGCACGGCGGAGCGAAGGAAGTCCACCTCGAAATATCCCTTAGTGACTCGCACCTACACATTCTCGCTCGCGATAACGGGAGCGGTCCGACGACGCAGATGCAGCCGGGTATCGGTCTTGGCACGATGGACCCGAGCGGCCCGTCGATCTACATCGATCCAGACGGTTGGTGCTGCGTCCCCGCGGTAATTTCGCGGGCCGATCATCAAGACAGTGTTGAATCTGGATCCCAATAACGCCCTAGGAATCCTTCGGCATCGTAAGCCTAAAAACGTGGGTCCAGCCGTTGGTGCCGAGGTTCGTCGACACCACGTCCCCGGATGCATTGGCGTACCTACCAGATCCCCCGAGAATCGGTCGGATAGTTCGTTGCCCGGGGGCCAACGTGGCGCCGGATACGGGGTATTCGGAAATGCCTCCGATAACAAGCTGATCGGCCTCGGTACCGAAGACGAACACCAGATTCGTGGCGCGCAATTGCTGCCCATTGGGTAGTTGCTCCACCAACGTGGTGAGTGTGCCGGCGAGGTACTGGCCATCGGATGGCACTCCGTCAACGGCCATGGGAATGAAGAATGTGCGAACCGCGCCTACACCACTTCCGCTGATGGCCGTCGGCTGCACCGCCTCGTGGTAAACGCGCACGGTTTCAGTCTTTTCGTACTCAGATGCGCTCGCAGACGGCAAACTGACGAGAGCGAGCGCCCCAAGGAGTGAGCTAAGGGCAAGTGCGCGGAGTGCTTGACGCATTGATGGGCTCCAAGGAGTGAAAGCGGAGTGGTGGCACTCCGGGCTAAGAGACGCTAAAGGCAGAACCATATTGCGGGCGCGCACATGTTCGGTTTCTACACAAATCAAGCGGTCATAAGTTGGTCATGGGCATGGTCTTGTTCCTACTCTGCGAGCCCAGGCCTAAGACGTGGCGCCTGTGGATGTGTGAGGAGACAGGCATGAAGTTTGGAATACTCGCCCCAGTTTGCGCCGGAGCGTTGGTGGCGGCTTCTGCCTTCGCAGGTCCCGCAATCGCGGGTGGCCCCAGTAGTGGAAGCACGCCCATCGTCGTCGCAGTTGAAGCACCGTTGACCGGACCGCAGAGAGCCAATGGCCGCGACATGTTGCGTGGAGTCCGACTCGCGGCCCGGCAGGCCAATGCCAGTGGAGGCGTGCTCGGCCGGCGCATCAAGGTGGTGCCGGTCGATGATCAAGCCAACCCGGATCTGGCGGCCAGCGTTGTCGAGGAGGCAGCAGATGCCGGCGCAGTCGCTGTCATCGGGCCCTACAACTCTGCGGTCGGGGTCATCAATCTGCCGCTGTATCTCGACAGCGGCATCGTTCCCGTCCATTTGACATCGTCGAACGCGACGGATGGGCTTGGCATAACGGTTCAGCCCAAGGACGATCAGCTTGCACCCTCGGAGGTGGCCTACGTGCAAAGCTCGGGAGCATCATCGGTGGCGATGCTGGTGGATCCGTCGGAATTCACCCAAGATATGGCGGACCGGCTCGCGGACAGCTTGCGGGCTGATGGCGTCGCCGTCACTGAAATTCCCATTGCCGAGGGTCAAAACGACTACAGCGCTGAAGTCACCCAGGCTCTCGACTTAGCCCCGGATCTGGTCTATGTCAGCACCTACTACCCAGAGGGCACGAAGATCGCCACGGCGCTGCAGGCCAATGCTGCTGATGGTCCGGCATGCCTCATGGGACTGGGGAATGTGGATCCGGCCTTCGTGGCTGACGTCGATCTCGAAACAGCGCAACGTTGTGTGTTCAACGGTGTCCCGGCGGCGGAGCAGATGCCGGGGGCACGGGCGGCGAAGTTCGTTCGCGACTACGAGCGTGCCTTTGATGCTGAGCCCGGTGTCTGGGGGATCTTCACCTACGACTCCGCCAACGTGCTGTTCGACTCCATCGAAGAGGTCGGCAGCACCGCTTTCTCACCGCTGCTCAAGGAGTTGGACCGCACGCGCGACTTTGCCGGTGCCACAGGTGAAATCTCGATCAATGCGCAGACGGGTAATCGCAATGTGGTGCCTGTTTACATCCTTGAGGTAGATGACACCGGCACATTCGTCGTTGCTGATACGAGTTGATGAAAAGGCCCCACACGTCCAAGGTCGTGAAATAGCGATCGAGGAACAGGTCCTCGCGATGCACACGCGATGTCGCGAGCAGTAAGTGACAGGGGTGATGCTCCTGCCCGGGTGGTCGGCCGCACCTTGGACCGGTAGTTGACCGCCCGGGCGGGGCCTCCACACTAGGGGCCCATGAGCACTATGCGCGCGGTCACGTATTCCCAGGTGGGGGCTGCTGATGCGGTCCTGGAGATCTCGCACCTGCCGATCCCCAAGCCCGGGCCTAACCAGGTGCGGGTGCGCCTGGCCTTTTCCGGCATCAACCCCACGGATGTGAAGACACGTGCTGGTCTCACGCCGCGCGACCTCGCGGAGTTTCAGATCCCGCACCTCGACGGTTCGGGAGTAATCGACATCGTCGGCGCGAACGTCGATCCGTCACGGATCGGTGAGCGCGTGTGGGTGATGATGGCGTCGTTCGACAGCGTCTACGGAACTGCAGCGGAGTACTGCGTGGTGGACGTTTCGCGGGTGCGCCGGCTGCCGGCTGATGTCAACCTGGAGTTGGGTGCAACGCTGGGTGTGCCGGCGGTAACGGCCGCATATTGCGTGCTCGGAGACGGACCAGTGGAGGGCAAGGTCGTACTCGTGCAGGGCGGGGCTGGCGGAGTGGGTCGCAGAACTCGGGTGGTCGGTGGTCTGCACA
>DASYOJ010000255.1:0-4509 GCA_036007925.1 Candidatus Nanopelagicales bacterium | reverse complement strand
GTTTCGAAGGAGTAGGCGTCGATATGCCAGGCGGTGGAGACGTCTTCGGTGTTTCGGGTGCGCCTGCTCGGGGCGATTGCGACCTCGTCGAAGGAGTAGGAGCGGGCGGCTTCTTTCGAGCCGCCGATAAGAACATCGGCCATGGTTACCGCCCGGAGTAGTTGGGGGCTTCGAGCATCATCTGCACATCGTGCGGATGGCTCTCGCGAAGTCCAGCCGCGGTGATCTGCACGAAGCGGCCGCGTTCGATGAGTTCAGCGATGGTTGCGGTGCCGGCGTAGCCCATGGCTGCCCGGAGGCCACCCACGAGTTGGTGCGCCACCGCGCCGAACGGTCCGCGGTAGGCGACCATCCCCTCGATACCCTCGGGAACGAGTTTGTCGTCGCTGAGGACGTCATCTTGGAAGTAGCGGTCCTTGCTATAGGAACGAGCTTGCCCGCGCGATTGCATCGCGCCGAGCGAACCCATCCCCCGGTAGGACTTGAACTGCTTGCCGTTGACGAAGACCACTTCACCGGGAGCTTCCTCGCAGCCTGCGAGCAGCGAGCCGAGCATCACGGTGCTGGCACCGGCCACGATCGCCTTGGCGATATCCCCGGAGTATTGGATGCCGCCGTCGCCAATCACCGGAACACCCGCCGGGGAGCACGCCCGGTAGGCCTCGTTGATCGCGGTGATCTGCGGGACCCCTACGCCGGCCACCACGCGGGTGGTGCAAATCGAACCCGGACCCACGCCCACCTTCACACCGTCTGCGCCCGCATCGACGAGCGCTTTGGCTCCGTCGAAAGTTGCAACATTGCCACCGACAACTTCCACACCGGTCTCTGCCTTGATGCGCCGCACCATGTCCAGCACTGCGCGCGAGTGACCATGGGCGGTATCGACGACGACGAAGTCGACACCGGCCTCAACGAGCGCACTGGCGCGCTTCTCGGCGTCTTCCCCGACTCCCACCGCGGCGCCGACCACGAGGCGGCCATCGGCATCTTTCGTGGCGTGCGGGTACTTGTCGGATTTGACGAAGTCCTTCACCGTGAACAAACCGGTCAGTTTGTTGTTCGCATCGACGATGGGAAGCTTCTCGACCTTGTGTTGGGCGAGCAGCGCGAGGGCGTCGTTGGGGTCGATACCCAGCGGCGCGGTTACGAGCGGCATCGGCGTCATCACCTCGTGCACCGGTCGCGACATGTCATCCTCGAAACGCATGTCCCGGTTCGTCACGATGCCCTGCAACGTTCCGGACTCGTCGACGACCGGCACACCTGAAATGCGGTAGCGCCCGCACATCGCATCGACATCGGCCAGAGAATCAGTGGGGCTGCACGTGATCGGGTTGCCGACCATGCCGGCTTCGGATCGCTTGACGAGATCGACCTGGCCCGCTTGATCCTCGATGGGCAGGTTGCGGTGCAAGACGCCCACCCCGCCCTGTCGAGCCATAGCGATGGCCATGCGCGATTCGGTGACGGTGTCCATCGCGCTGGATACCAGTGGCAGGCGTACCGAGATCTTCCGGGTGACCTGGCTGGAGGTTTCTACATCACTGGGGACGATTTCCGATGCCCCAGGAAGGAGAAGAACATCGTCGAAGGTCAGGCCTCGAAGGGCAACCTTGTCCCCCTGGTGCGCATCGTTCGCCGCAGCATCCACGGCGTCAGGCTACTCACATACCCAGGGCGCGGGAGATCCGTGCCACCGTCTCGGTCAGGTCCGTTGCCACAAACACTCCTGGCGGAGGCGTGCCGTGCCACCCGGGGCCGCCGGCGAGCACCGCCGGGGCGGGTCGAAGGTTGGACAATTCGCCCAGGATTTGGATGCGAGCCGAGCCGGGGATCTGGGCCCACACGAAGACCGCGGCCGGGCCCGTACGCCGGGCGGCTTGCAGCAGCGTCTCTTGCGGAACGCGCGCACCGAGCATTTGAATGCCAATGCGACGTTCGGCCAGCGCGGCGGCTACCGCCCACAGCGGCAGGAAGTGCGTTTCCTCATCCGAGGCGGCCAGCATTACCAAACGCGCGTTGACCGGATCCTTCAGTTCGCGCGCTCGATCAGCAAGCGAGGCGTGCACTGCATCGCTGAGCACATGCTCAACATCAATGCCGCGCCCGCTGCTTTCCCACCGTTGTCCCACTCCGGCGAGTACCGGTACCAACAAGTGATCCCAGGTCCATACGACACCGCGACGTTCAATCGTTTCGGTGATGATGCGTCGGCACGCGTTGCCATCTAGAGCTAACGCCGCGCGCGCGAGTCCGCGTGATGCGGGAGTACCGCCGGGGATCGGGATGACCTGTCCGCCGCCGCTGCGGCCCGTGGGAACGGGCGGCAGCGCAACCTCAGGCGCCATCCCCATCGCGATATCGGTCACCGGGGCCAACGCCGCAGCATCGACATCGAGGGCCAACGCTGCGCGAGCGGCATCGCCGGGCGGAATGCCGGCCAGCACCAATCGGCGCATATGTTCCAACCGCGCCAAGTCTGTGGCGGTGTAGCGGCGGTGCGAGCCAGCGCGATGCTCACTTGGCCCGAGCCCGTATCGGCGATCCCACGTGCGCAAGGTGGCCGGCGCGACACCCAACCGGCGAGCGACGGCAGCCACGGTCAGTCCGGGCGCTGTGGTTGCGGATCCGCCTGCGGGTAAAGACCCTTCGATTTCGCTAACCACGCGGTCATTGTGGGTGCCGACGGTCGCTCGCGCATCCGCAGGGTCCGTGCGGTACCCGATCCGGCGCGATTCCGAGTACCCGAGCGCTCCCGTGGCTCCCGCTGAAACGATTCAGAGATTGTTCATCTGGGTATATTGACTAACTACTGACGCGGTTGGTATCGTGTCACTACCTACTCGGAAGGAGTTCCCATGGCAGATGTATCCCGGCTACCTGGACCCAATGCGGACATTTGGGACTGGCAGTTACTCGGGGCCTGTCGTGGTGAGGACCCCGGCGTGTTCTTCCATCCCGAGGGCGAGCGTGGCCCGGCACGAGCTGCTCGCGAAGCGGCCGCCAAGGCCATCTGCGCCCAGTGCCCGGTCCTCAACGAGTGCGCGTCGCACGCCCTTGAGGTTCGCGAACCTTATGGCGTGTGGGGCGGACTCTCCGAGGACGATCGCGAAGCGGTGTACGCCGGCCGCCGGCCGCTGCCCGTCGCCGGCTAGCCCGATAACGCTTTTTGCATCCCTCCTCACGACGAAGGGCGCCGGTGATCCCGGCGCCCTTCGTCTATGCGGGACTTGCCCGCGGCAGTTCTAGTGAGAATGCCCGTGGTGTGCATGACCGTGACCGGCCGCGGGCTCTTCTTCGGCCGGCTTTTCCACGACAAGCGCCTCCGTGGTCAACAGCATGGCTGCGATCGACGCGGCATTTTCCAGCGCTGAGCGCGTGACCTTGACAGGGTCAATAACGCCCTGCGCGATGAGATCGCCATACTCACCGGTTGCAGCGTTCAAGCCATGCCCAGCGGGTAATTCGGCCACCTTGGAGACCACGACGTAGCCGCGCTCCCCTGCATTCTCGGCAATCCATCGCAGCGGTTCAGCGCTCGCGCGGCGAACAATGCCCACGCCCGTGGCCTCATCACCTTCGAGATTGAGGTCGCCCTCCAGCACTGTTGCCGCTTGCACGAGCGCCGTTCCACCTCCGGAGACGATGCCTTCCTCGATCGCTGCACGGGTGGCCGAGACTGCATCTTCGATCCGGTGCTTCTTTTCCTTCAGTTCCACTTCGGTATGACCGCCCACCCGGATGACAACAACGCCACCGGCAAGCTTGGCCAAGCGCTCTTGCAACTTCTCGCGATCCCAGTCCGAATCGGAACTGTCGATCTCGCGCTTGATTTGCGCGACACGATCCTCCACAGCAGCGTGCTCGCCACCACCATCAACGATCGTGGTGTTGTCCTTCGTGACCACGATGCGCCGGGCGCTGCCGAGCACCTCGGTGCCGACCTGATCGAGCTTGAGTCCGATCTCCGGTGAGACCACCTGAGCACCGGTCAAGATCGCGATGTCCTGCAAGATCGCCTTACGCCGATCGCCGAAAGCTGGCGCCTTGACTGCACAGGAAGTGAAGGTGCCGCGGATACGGTTGACCACCAGGGTGGACAGCGCTTCACCTTCCACGTCCTCGGCGATGATCAAGAGGGGCTTACCCGCTTCGACAACTTTCTCCAGCAGCGGCAGGATCTCGTTGACGGCCGCAATCTTCCCCTGTACGAGCAAAATCCGAGCGTCTTCGAGAACGGCTTCCATCCGATCTGCGTCGGTGACGAAGTAGGGCGAGATGTAGCCCTTGTCGAACTGCATACCCTCGGTGAAGTCCATCTCCATCGCGGTGGTGCTGGACTCTTCGACGGAAATGACGCCGTCCTTGCCGACCTTGTCGAACGCATCAGCGATCAGACCGCCAATTTCAGCGTCTTGACTGGAGATAGTCGCCACATTCGCGATCTCGGCTTTGCCGTCGACATCGCGAGCAAGATCGACGAGCTTCTCGGTTACCGCAGCAACC
>DASYOJ010000254.1:0-4880 GCA_036007925.1 Candidatus Nanopelagicales bacterium | reverse complement strand
ACTCCTGGGTGGTGAGTCCGCGCAATTCGGGGACGGCGAGGTCCAAGGCGTTCGAGGTGTCGATGCGGTTGATGGCTGCGGTCAGCGAAGCGGCATCGGATCCACCGGAGGGGATGATCGTCAGGCTCTGACCACCGTTGGCGAAGAAGTCTGCGATCGCCTGGCTCATGGCAGGGCTGGCACTGGCCACCAAGCTCGATGGCGCCGGAGCCGAGGTGAGGGTCAGTGAGCCGGCATTGACGTCAGCGGCTGGTGTGACATCCCCGACCATCACTTGCACGCCGGTGATGGCTTTGATGCCTGCAGGAAATTCGTTGATATCGATCACGGCCACCGGTTGCGGTGCCCACTGCGCGTACAACGTCACCGTGTTGGCATCGGTGGTGGACCAACTGGCCGGCGGGGGTGAGCCCAGCGGAAGTAGTTCTCCGGTGGGACCGGTTTCCCAGCCGGTGAAATAGTGCCCGAATGGCCGGCACACCGGACGGACCATGAGCCGGTAATCGGCGAGATCGTCGCGATCCACTTCCTGAGTAATGGTGCGGTACTCAAGTGGAACGTCGTTCGTCTCGATCGTGCAAGTGTGTTGGGCTGCCACGTTGGCATCGAAGGCAACGGTGAGCACTTGGCTCTTGAGCACCGCGGTGAATCGTTGGGAGTCGATCACGAGCACCGGGTGACCAGGTGGGTGCACCAGATCGTCCCAGCCAACCTTCCAACCGATGATCTCCTCACCGCTTGAGGTGCGGCAGTCCGCGCCGGCTTCAGGCAACACATACATCGAGTCGATGGCCACGCTGACCGGACTGATGTTGGTGCACTCGCGCCCATCGGGAAGCCAGAAGGTGAATTCCGCCGAACCCTTGTCCAGGATCGGCGTGATCGAAATGACCGGTACTTGGAAGCCGGATCCCTGGTTGATGGCATACACGCCGCTGCCGACTGTTGCACTTGTGGTTCCCACCCGGAACCAGATCTGCTTCGGGTCACCATCGGCTTCATAACCGGCGAAAGATCCCGAGAGCGTGGTCCACGAGACACCGGAATCCAGGCTCACTTGCCAGGTGGAAAGGTCGCTGCCTTTGAGCGTGACGGAACATGTTGCCTGCCCGCCCAACGCGACGGTGATCTTGAGAATCGACGTCGATTGCAGGGAATAGCTCGACGCGCCGCTCCAGGTAGTGGGGCAATCGGTGCCCGATGCTCCAGCGGTGTTCGTCCAGGTGCCCGAAGCATCGGCCTGCGCCGGTGCAGCAAAGGTGAGATTTGCTAGGGCCACCGCGAGGGCCGCGATGAGGCGTACCAACCGGGCCAGCACCTCATGACATTAACAGCCCTTGCCTGCTGCTAGGTGGTGCTGCCGGTACCGCGCAGGAATTCGATCCAGGCGGAGGTATCAATCAGAACCATGCGGTGCGGGATTCGCGCAGCTCGTCGAGATCGCCCTCCCAGCCCGAGCCGCGCTTGCTAGGCGAGTTCGGCCGTAGCGTCCTCAACCGGGGTGAACTCTCCGGTCGACGGACCGGCCCCGATGCGCGCGATGTTCGTGTGCTTGGCAACGAGCGCAGGAAGTGAGACCTTGCGGATCGTTTGATCGCCGTAGGTGCGCCAGTAGTAATCCCCCGCCTTCGGATCGCGGGCGCAGGTAGCCAAGGTCCACTCCGCTGCGTGAACCTTCCCGGCGACCGCCTGCACCGAACCGATCGGGATGTCGAATTGGTTAAGCAGGTGGAAGACCTCCTGGGCTCCATCGACCGCGTTGTCCGGCGCTTTGTGGCTGGCCGAGTAATACGCCGCGCGCACGAAGCGGCCCGGTGAAGTGCCATCGCCAGGAAGCCCGAGCGCGCCGGTTCCTTGCGAACTCGCCAGCAGGTGGGTGCCGAATGCGTCGCTGCTGTCCACATTCACCGGCTGGATGTTCAGGTAGTTGCCGAGGTTCTTGAGGTGGAAATCGAACTCCGGTGAGTTGGCCATCGCACCGATCGGGTTATCGGTGACTACGAGGGATCCCCCACGCGGCTCGATGACCACGGCGCTGCCGTCGAGGTCGTAGGCGATCCAATGGAACGGGGGCGCACCATCGCCCCAGCCGGGAACCGCGATGTCGGCGATCGTGATCTTGGTGACCGCTTCGCGCAGTTCGGCGATGTTCGCGCAGGTGCCCAGCGCCCAACCACTGAAATCGATGGCGTTCATCGAAGTGGCCGGATCGGCGTCGCTTACCGAAACGTATTCGGCGTACTGGCTGAAGTAGAAGCCACCGATGGTCAGGCCTGCGTCGTTAATACCGTCGATCACGCTGGGGTTGTCGAACGCGCCGATACCCACGGCGGCGTGCTTGGTGGTCCAGGACATCCCCGGCTTATCGCCCAGCGCGGCGGTCAACTCCACGCCGGCCGGCACGAACAGGATGCGCAGATCCAGGTCCACACCGAATTCCGCGGTGCGACCGGCCACGACCGATCCGTCCTTACACGCCAGTTTCAGTCCCGTGCACATGCGATGTCCCCTCGACGTTGGATTTCGGGCATTGTGCACTACCTGGCTGAACGCCGGTTAGCCATCGTGCGAACTTAGGCCATGTCCCCGCGGTGGGTACCTGGCGCGGCACTCGATCTCCTAGCGAGCGATCCCCGACCGCCTCGATGCGTTGCGCTAACCGGTGTCGAATCGGTCTATCGAGTCCGCGTGGGTGACTATCGAGTCCTGTATTCCATCGATGACGAGATTCGGATCATCTCCGTCATCCGCATCGGACATCGCCGCGAGGTGTATCGCTAGGCAAGCTCGCCTTCCTCGGCACGCTTAGCCGCCAGCCACGCATGGAAGCTGGCGTCTTGCTCCTCGCGCCAGGTGGCGATGGCGGCGCTGAGTTGTTCGGGCGTGTAGGAGCGTAGGGCGTCGTAGTTGTTCATCTCGGCAAGGAAAAGCCGGCCGGTGATCGTCGCGTCGGCTGCAGCACCGTGCCAACTGTCCTCAGCAAGATCCAGTCCGTAGCGCTGGATGGTGGGCATCAAACGGCGTTGATTGCGGCCCTTGACGTACTTATCGAATTCTTTGTCGATCACATACGGGCAGATGATCGGGCTATCGGTGATCGGCGCGATGCCGTGCCGGATGAGGTTCGCGTTGAGCATCGCCATATCGAAGGGCGCGTTGAAGGCGACGATCGGCAGATGCGCGTTCGTGAGGTGGCGGTGGATCTCGATGAGGGCTTCGCGCTGGTCGATGCCCTGGGTTTGACTGAGTTCATCGGTGATGCCATGCACCTCGGTACTGCCCGGCGGGATCGGGATATCGATCTTCAACAGCCACTCGTGGGTGTCGGTGGGCTCACCGGCTTCGAAACGAACGATCGCCGCGGTGACGATGCGGTCGTTTTCGGTGTCGGTGCCGGTGGTCTCGGTGTCGAAGGCCAGGAAGCCCGGAGTGTGCCACCAGGGGTGGGTGCTGACCGCGTTGCTGCTCATGGAAGGACATCCAACACCGTGGCTGTGACGTCTCCGGCTCTATCGGTTCGGCGGTTCGTCACTGCTTCACTTCTTCACTGCGGGAACTCGCCGCGGGAGTTGGGCAGTGCGATGGCCTGGTGATCCATCTCAGCGAGCACACCGATGATCGCGGGATCACTCGTCGCCAAAGGTGCATTCACACTGATCGCCGTCGCAATCGAGAAGCTGTCCGCGAGGGATATCGGGCAGTCGCGAGAGTGGTAGTTCACGGCTCGCACCTGCGCTGCTTCCTCCGCTAGCTGCGCATCCGGGGCAACTATCTGCAGGCTTGTGTGCATAACCGGTGCTAAGTGCAGGTCGATCCAGTCCTGATCGACGCGGACTAAGCGCAACAGGTGGTCGATCACCTCGCAGTAGTTCACCGAGGACATCACCGTAGAGCCGTGAAGAAGATCGCCGACGGTATTCGCAGCCGGCTCGTTCTTCATGACCGCGATCAGCGCGGCGGCGTCGAGGACGACCATCGCTCCTCCTCGAGACGAGCCTCGAGTTCACGTTCCTGATCGCGAACCTCATCTGCACTCACGCAGCCGGCAGGCAAGGAGCCTCGCAACTGTGCAACGGCATCCTGCGGTGCCGGGCGCACCAAGACGTGATCACCCTTATCGATCAGCAGCACCTCGTCGGTTTCCCATCGGCGCCGGATCTCAGCCGGCAGGGAGATCTGGCCGCTGGAGGTCACTTTCAGACCGTGGACTTTCACCATATGAGCATACATTTCATATGGTGAGCGTTGATCCTGCGTGGGTGAAGGCGCGGCGGCGTCAACCGGAGTCATGAAAAGACCGTAGAAGGCATGATTCGAAACACGGAAGCGTTCGATCTCGCTTGTGGAAAAGGGCCCGCCAGCGGCGGGGCAACGGGGGTTTGCCCGCACGCCGCTGACGGGCTCCTCCAACGGTAGAGCCCCGTTGTGAATCCCGTCACCTGGAGACTGGAAAACCCCACGCCTTGGGGGAACTGTTCTAACCAACGGAATGTCAGACCCCTGGTGTTTGGTGTGTTGCGGGTCGAGGCGAGCGAAACTTCGCAAGCCCACCTGTTCGTGCCGGGGAGGTATTGCGGGGGTGACTTCCCCGGCGCGAACTGACCGGCGAGGTAGTTGCTGGTTGACTGGAGATTCCTACGCAAGGCGGGGGTTGCGATGGATGGACGCACAGTGGCTGCGGTGATCGGCTCGATTCCGCTGGGCCTGTGGATCGGGTACTTCGGATTGGTGGCGATCTTGTCGATCGCCCAGCAGTTGCTCGCCGGTTTCGTGGATTTGTCGATGGCGTCGTGGACGTCGTTCTTGAATCCCGCCGTGCTCATCGGCCTGGAGTCCCCCGGCGGTACCGGGGGCCCGCTGGATGCCATCTTCGGCGGACC
>DASYOJ010000253.1:0-2405 GCA_036007925.1 Candidatus Nanopelagicales bacterium | reverse complement strand
ACGACTGGCGCGCTTACGCGCTGCCATCACCGCACCGAACGCACCGTCGGCGCAGCCAACTGTGGATCGAATGCGAGAGGTGCTGGCCGATGATCTGCGCGCGCCGGCGGCCCTGGATGCTCTCGATGACTGGGCTCGGCGGGCGCTGGACTCTGGTCCGGGTGTGAGCGAAATAGGGCCGCCAGGTAGCGACGCGGGCGCGTTGATCAACGACGCCGCAGATGCCCTGTTAGGTGTACGAATTCACCCGGGTAATTCGCTATGACCGCCAAACTGGGCTCGCATGGCACTAAGGATCTGCCCGGTGAAGACATCGGCACCTTGGGTGGCGAAGCGTTCGAGTAGCGCGGCGGTGATGACCGGTGCTGGAACGCCTTCTTCAATGGCGGCGATAGCGGTCCAGCGCCCTTCGCCGGAATCGGACACCCGACCGCTGAAGGCCGACAATTGCGGATCTGCAGCCAGGGCACCGGCGGTGAGGTCAAGGAGCCAGGAACCGATCACCGATCCGCGCCGCCACACTTCGGCGATCTCGGGAATCGGCAGTTCGTATTGGTAGTACTCGGGGTTTGCGAGCGGCGCGCGCTCGGCACTCGATTCCCCGGCTACTCGACCGATATTGGCGTGTTTGAGGATGGACAGTCCCTCAGCGTAGGCAGCCATGAGTGCGTACTCGATGCCGTTGTGAACCATCTTCACGAAGTGACCGGCTCCGCTGGGGCCGCAATGCAGCCATCCGCGTTCAGCAGGCGAGGGATCACCCGTGCGTCCGGGGGTACGTGGGGCGGCGTCACTTCCCGGTGCCAGCGCGTCCCACAGGTCCGCCATCTGCTCAACGCGCTGTGCGGGCCCGCCGATCATCAAGCAAAACCCACGCTCGTCACCCCAAACCCCGCCAGATGTTCCGACATCGAGGAAGTCGATCCCGTTCTCGCCCAGTTTCTGGGCATGGGAGATGTCGTCGCGGTAGTTGGAATTCCCGCCATCGATGATCATGTCCCCGGGTGCGAGAACAGCGCGCAGATCATCGATCACCGAATCGGTAACCGAGCCAGCCGGCACCATGATCCACACCGTTCGCGGGGCGGGCAAGGCTTCCACCAACTCCGCCAGGCTCGCTGCGGTGCTCGCTCCTAGGGACTGCGCTCGCTGGGGTGTTTGCGGATCCGGATCGACAACGACGACATCCATCCCTGCCGCGATCGCGCGCTTGGTCAGACCGGCACCCATGCGGCCGAAGCCGACCATGCCAAGACTGCGTTGAGTGTCCATGTCGCCTCCTGAATCCAACGGTGACAGGCTACGGCTATGGAGTCACCGGGGCTGCCGCCGGTTATCGAGCCCACCACCACGCGTGCCTGGGCTGCACTCAACGAGGATGCGCGGCGCATCAGCACCAGAACTATCCGCCAGTTACTCGACGAGCCGCGCGACGAACTACGCATGGACGCTGCGGGAGTTCATTTTGACTTCTCTCGCCAACGCATCGACGGTGCCGTTCTGGATTCGTTGCTCGAGCTTGCCGACCAGTGTGGGGTTTTCCAGCGTAGGGATGCGATGTTCGCCGGAGAGCACATCAACTCCACGGAGGATCGAGCGGTGCTGCACACAGCGCTGCGTCTTCCAGCGTCGGCCAGCATGTCGTTGGACGGGCGCGACATCGCAGCCGATGTTCACGAAGTCCTCGACCGCATGGCGGTTTTCGCCGAGGACATTCGCTCAGGTCGCTGGACCGGTAGCACCGGGGAATCCATCACGGACATCGTCAACATCGGCATCGGTGGATCGGACCTTGGCCCGGCGATGGCTTACCGCGCACTTGCCTCGTACGTACAACCGGGGTTGCGGTGCCACTTCGTGTCGAATGTGGATCCTGCTGATGTCGTGCGCACATTGCAGGAGTTGAATCCCGCGCGAACGCTGGTCATCGTGGCCTCGAAGACCTTCACCACTCTCGAGACCATGACCAATGCTCAGATGGCTCGCGATTGGTTGGTTCAGCGCCTTGGCAGCGAGTGCGTGCCGCGGCACTTCGTGGCGGTTTCCACTAACACCCAGGCAGTGTCCGAATTCGGCATCGACCCGAAGAACATGTTTGGCTTTTGGGATTGGGTGGGCGGACGCTACTCCATGGACAGCGCTATCGGCCTGTCGACCATGGTCGCGATAGGGCCGGTGAATTTCCGCGCACTCCTTGATGGCTTCCACGCGATCGATGAGCACTTCCGTACCGCCGAACCACGCGAAAACGCACCGCTACTCATGGGGCTCATGGCGGTGTGGAACCGCAATTTTCTTAGCATTCCCACCACGGCCGTCTTGCCGTATTCGCAAGACCTCGCGCGGTTTCCGGCCTACTTGCAGCAACTAACGATGGAAAGCAACGGAAAGTCGGTTCGTATCGA
>DASYOJ010000252.1:0-2094 GCA_036007925.1 Candidatus Nanopelagicales bacterium | reverse complement strand
GTGGACCAGTCCGAGTCGCTGCCCATGCATATCCCGACCATTGCGGAGCCGTTACTCATCGATGACCCCCATGAAGTAGTCAGCTGCGTGCCGGGCTCGTGCCATCAAGTCCTCGACGTCATCCCCGACAGCCGTCACGTGGCCGACCTTACGACCCGGGCGCACATCCTTGCCGTACAGATGCACTTTCACTCCAGGGTCGCGCGCGAACACGTGCCGGTACGCCGAATACAAGTCCCCCACATCCCCGCCGAGGATGTTGACCATCACCGCAGCAGGCGATCGCATCACCGGGGACCCCAGCGGCAGATCGAGCACCGCGCGCAGGTGGTTCTCGAACTGACTGGTCACAGCTCCCTCGATACTCCAGTGTCCGGAGTTGTGCGGGCGCATTGCGAGTTCATTGACGAGTAATTCACTGCCGGTGTCGAACATCTCCACCGCGAGCATGCCGGTCACGTTGAGCGATCCGGCGATCTGCAAGGCAATGTGCTGAGCCTGCACGGCGCGCTGTGAATCTAGACCCGGCGCTGGTGCCACCACTTCACTGCAGATGCCATCGGCCTGCACAGTGCGCACGATCGGGTAGGCCACGCTTTGGCCGCTAGGCGAGCGCGCCACCTGCGCGGACAGCTCCTGCACGAACGGCACGGCTTCCTCCGCCAACCACTGCGCACCCGGTGGCAGATCACCGGCCATCACGGCGGTCAACTGATCGGCGCCTTCAATACGCCACACACCTTTGCCGTCGTAGCCACCTCTACTGGTCTTCAGGATGAACGGATAGCCGACGTCTTCGGCGAAGTCCCGCGCCTGACCGGCGGACTCCACCACCTGCCAGCGTGGCACCGGCGCCCCGGCGCCTTCCAGCGTGCGGCGCATCACCGCCTTGTCTTGGGCGTTGATCAGCGCGTGCGGACCAGGGCGTACCGCCACCCCGCGCGCTTCGAGCTTTTCCAAAATCGGCGGGGGCACGTGCTCGTGATCGAAAGTGACGACGTCACACCCCTCGGCGAAGGCCAGCACAGCCTTCTCGTCATCGTGCGCGCCGAGGAACACATCGGCCACCACCTGCGCCGCGGACTCTTCTCGCGAAGTGGCCAGCACGCGAAAGTCGATTCCCAGGGCAGCCGCGGGAGCCGCACTCATCCGGGCCAACTGTCCGCCGCCGACCATTCCCACCCGAGGGCCCACTCGAGGGCCTACCCCCAGGCCCACCCCCGGGCGATCTGGCGCACTCACCTGCTCAACCTACCGACCCCAGGACCCTTCGCGACGACGCCGCGGATGGCTAGACTTCATCGATGCCCGGGCCGCAACTGATCGTGCGCGGCTACCGCTACCTGCAAAACACGCTAGGCGACCTCTACCGGGAAATCGCGAAGTTCGGCATCGTCGGCCTGTCCGCCCTCGTGGTGGATATCGGCGTTTTTAACCTGCTGCGTTTTGCCGGCGGCGAAGGCCCGCTGTTCGACAAGCCGCTTACCGCCAAAGTGATCAGCGTGGCCGCGGCCACGACCGTGGCTTACGCCGGGAACCGCTTTTGGACCTTCCGGCACCGCGGCCGCACCCACATGGGCAAGGAATACCTGATGTTCTTCGGCCTGAACGGCGTGGCCATGCTCATCGCGGTTGCCTGCCTGTGGTTCAGCCACTACGTCCTCGGGTTCACCTCAGCACTTGCCGACAACATCAGCGCCAACGTGATCGGCCTGGGGCTAGGCACCTTGTTCCGCTTCTGGTCCTACCGCAAGTGGGTGTTCCCAGCTATCCCCGAAGACCAGCGCGAGGACCCGGCCGATCAAGAGCTCTACGAGCGGGACGCCTCAACGCCTATCTAATCCGCTGACCTTCGTCCGCTGCGTCTAGTCCAGCGCAGGCAGTTCGTCCTCAGACCCGTCCCCTGCACGTCGACGCGAATCGTCGAGTTCGTGCAACTCGTACACAAGCCTCTGAATCTGTTCGACATCGGGAACGTCCTGGATGTACATGTCACCGTCATCGCTCGCGGACTCGATCTCCAAGGTTCCGTAATTGAGGATGCGCCCCATGATGCCCACATTGAAGGAGACGTTGTTCACCTTGGCCAGCGGC
>DASYOJ010000251.1:0-6864 GCA_036007925.1 Candidatus Nanopelagicales bacterium | reverse complement strand
TCGGTGCACGTGCCCCTTGCCCCAGCTACCGGGCGCACGGTGCCGATGCCCTCGCGGGTACGCGCCGGAGTTCCGGCCGAGATCGACGATCTGGTCAGCCGTTCGGTACGCCAAGTTGCTCGCCCGCGCGGCGCGCTGCCGTTGACGAACGCCGAAGGATTCGCGGTGGCTGCCGGATCGGCAATTGACTATGTCGCACCGGTCAGCAGTACTCCCTCGGTGAGTGTCGGTGCACGTTTGCGCAACACCGTCACCGCAGCGGCGACTTCCCCACCGACCATCCCGGCCGTCGACACCTTCGAGGATTCGGATGCACCCGGTACCACCACGCCCCGCTCGCGGCGTCGTCCGCCCACCACGCGTGTTGTCGTCGCCCGCGTCCTTGGCTTCACCGCCGCCGCTGCTGTGACCTGGTTCGTCGGTTGGACCGGCTGGCAGCTGCTGACCTCCGAAGCATCTGTGGACACCTCAACCCCAAGTAGCCAGACCATTTTGGAATCCGAGGCAACACCGTTCGAAGAAGACTTCGACGCCGATCTGGCCGCCGTGCTTCCCGTAGTGGACGTGCGTTCCTACGATCCGCTTGCCGACAGCAACGACGACGGAATCCTCGATGGCGCGGACGGTAAGGAACGTAACCCGCGCGCCTCCCTTGCTACCGACACCGATGCCGCCACCGCATGGTTGACCCGTAAGTACGACACCCCCGGTGTTGGGCGCAAAGGAGGAGTCGGACTGATCGTGGATCTCGGCGCTCCCAAGCAGATCTCGACCGTGGAACTGGGCCTCGTCGGTTTCGGCACCGACCTCGATGTCCGAGTGGCCGACCAGATCCCCGACGATCCTGAACTGTGGACCGAGTTCGCCTCGGTGAAGGACGCCGGCCCGGAGATCACCTTGCGTTCCCCCCGGTCCGTGACCGGTCAATATGTGCTGGTGTGGCTGACTGGGCTGCCGGTGATCCCGGCGACTACGACCACCGACAACCCCCGTTTCCAAGGCGGCATCAAGCAGATCTCTATCACCGGACTGGACCCTCCCGACGAACAGCGCGATCAGTAGGCTCACCCTCATGTCCGAGGCGGTGGAGCCTTCCGACCGCGACCTGCTCGACGCGCACGTCGCGGGAGATCCAGGCGCCTTCGGGGAGTTGATCTCTCGGCACCGCGATCGCCTGTGGGCGGTGGCGCTGCGCACGACCAGCGATCCGGAAGAAGCAGCCGACGCGCTGCAGGATGCCTTCATCTCGGCGTTTCGGCGGGCCGACCAGTTCCGGGGGGATTCGGCCGTGACGACCTGGTTGCACCGGATCGTGGTCAACGCCAGTTTGGATCGACTACGACGACGCTCCGTGCGCGCCAGCGTGCCCTTACCCGAAGACGACCTCGCCGGATCGTTGAGTACCGCGGCCACCCCGGTGGGTCGTGGCGGCCCGCCGCGCGATCCCATCGAGGACCGTGAGAACCAGGTCATCATCGCCCGGGCCCTGGCGGCCCTGCCCGAAAACCAACGCGAAGCCATCGTCATCGTCGATGTCGAGGGCTACTCCGTGGAGGAAGCCGCGGCGATATTGGGCTGTCCACCGGGCACGGTCAAGAGCCGGTGCTCGCGCGGCCGAGCCAAGTTGGCCCAGACGCTGGGTTTCTTGAGGAACCACCCACCTCCCCCATCCGTCACACAGACAGAAGATTCGGATGGGTCCGAGGGGCAACAGAAGGCAGGTGACGACGCCCGTGAGTGATGAGGGTATGCGCCCGGTCGGCGACACCCCCGAGGATCCGGCCTACCGTGCGGACGTCCAAGACGCCGTTGCCGACCTCGTGGCCCGGTGGGGCCGCGGCGTGGACAGCGAGCCCTTCGACCCGATGCCCGAGCACACCTGGGAGCAGGTGTGGGCCGGCGTTCAGGCCGAACAAAACCGTGGGTCCTTCGGGCGGCGGCGCGTGCTGCCCGGTGGCCGCTGGACCACACCCCTGGTGGCCGTGAGTGTTGTCACCTTGGCGTTGGTACTGGGCACGGCCGTGCTGGACCGCACTGGCGGCAACGGTTCCTCGGATAGTTCGGTGGTGGCCTCCGATACCGCCGAGCCGCAGGCGACCGCCCCGCAGATCTTGCAAGCAAGTTTCGTGCCTCCCGCCAAGAAAGTGGTCTCGCTACCGGAGGAGATCAGTTCGAATTCCATCGCCGATACCGTCGATGAGCTGCTCGCCCAGTCCGGGGTGGACGAACCGACCGATGCTTTGGCCATGCCCGAGGAAAGTTGGCAGCCGGTGCCCGGTGAGATGACCGCGGACCCGCAAACCCTGCGCGATTGCATCACCAAGGTCACCAAGGTCGATACCTCCCAGGCCCTACTGGTGGTCCGGGCGAAGGTCAACGGTTTGGACGCCGGGCTGATCGTGGTGCCCGAATTCATGGTCGACATGAACAAGACGAAGGACATGGACGCAGATGCCATGCGCCGCATGGGTCGGCAGATGGGTGTCACGACCGTGTACATGGTCGAGCCCACCTGTGGCATGGGTGCGCCCGATCACGACCCCACGCTGATGCGGGTCGCCTTCACCATGGCGCCCTAACCACAACCCCGCGAACGGGCACTCCTCGCACCGCGAACGGGCACTCCTCGCACCTCGAACGGGCACTCCCACCCTGGGCGGGGAATATTCCTGCCCCTAGACTGGTTCCCCCAGGTGAAGATACCCATGGGGGTATCTAAAATCAGTACCGTCAGGTTCGACCTATGGATGGGATCGCCGTGAGCGACGTCAAGAACGTAATCATCATCGGATCCGGCCCAGCCGGTTACACCGCCGCCGTATACGCCGCCCGCGCCCAACTCGATCCGGTGATCTTCGAAGGTTCGGTCACCGCCGGTGGCGCGCTGATGAACACCACCGAAGTCGAGAACTACCCCGGCTTCGCCGACGGCATCATGGGTCCGCAACTCATGGAAGACATGCGCAAGCAGGCCGAGCGCTTCGGTGCGCAGTTGATCACCGACGACGTCACCGCGGTGGATCTCACCGGCGACATCAAGACCGTCACCGACGGATCGGGCAACACCCACCAGGCCCGCAGCGTGATCCTCGCGATGGGTTCGGGCTACCGCGAACTCGGCCTCGAGAACGAAAAGCGCCTGTCCGGTCACGGTGTCTCCTGGTGCGCCACCTGCGATGGTTTCTTCTTCCGCGAGCAGGAGATCGCCGTGGTGGGTGGCGGTGACACCGCAGCCGAGGAAGCCACCTTCTTGACCCGGTTCGCCAGCAAGGTCTACCTGATTCACCGGCGCGATGAGCTGCGCGCGAGCAAGGTCATGGCCGAGCGCGTGTTGAACAACGAGAAAATCGAACCGGTGTGGAATTCCCAGGTGGTCGATGTTCTCGGGGAGGACAAGGTCAACGGGATCGTCATCGAAGACACCGTTACCGGTGATCGCCGCGAGATTCCGGTCACGGGATTGTTCATCGCTATCGGACACGACCCGCGCAGTGAGCTCCTGGCTGGACAGGTCGACACCGACGACGACGGCTATGTCCTCGTGGATGCTCCTTCGACCCGCACCAACCAGACCGGCGTCTTCGCCTGCGGCGACCTCGTCGATCACGTCTACCGCCAGGCGATCACCGCAGCAGGCACCGGTTGCTCGGCCGCCTTGGACGCCGAGCGTTTCCTCGCTGACCAAGACGGCTAAGAAGCGTAGGCTGAGTCAGCCGACTACCCGATCAAAGCAGCATCCACCGCAAACCAAGGAGTAACCATGGGCGCACCGAAAATCGTGAGCGACGCATCGTTCGCCGACGATGTCTTGATGAGCGATAAGCCTGTCATCGTGGATTTCTGGGCCGAGTGGTGCGGCCCCTGCAAGATGGTCGCCCCGATTCTCGAGGAGATCGCCGCGGAGAACGACGGAATCGTTATTGCAAAACTCAACGTCGATGAGAACCCGCAGACCGCTGCGTCCTACGGCATCACGTCCATCCCCACGATGAACGTCTACTCCGGAGGTCAGGTCGTCAAGACGATCATCGGCGCCAAGCCCAAGGCGGCGCTGCTGGCCGACTTGGCCGAATACCTCTAACCACGTGCTTCGCCTCGGTGCGAGCGGGGCGGCGGTAGCCGAGATTCGTGCCCGGCTTGCCCACTTGGGTTTATGCGCCGATGCACCACCGGGCGCTGACCCTGAGTCGCTGACCTTTGATGACGAACTCGACCGCGCCGTTCGTGAGTTCCAGCAAGAGCGCGGCATCACTGTCGATGGCATCGTCGGGCCAAACACCTTCCGCCGACTTGATGAAGCCCGCTGGCAACTCGGTGATCGGGTGTTGTCCTACGTTCCCGGACACATGATGATCGGTGACGACGTCACCCAACTGCAACGACGTCTCACCGAACTTGGTTTCAACCCCGGCAGGACCGACGGCATCTTCGGCCCCGACACCGACACCGCACTGCGGGAGTTCCAAGCTGGCGTGGGTGTGGTGTCCGATGGCACGTGCGGGCCCGAAACTTTCCGTGCCTTCGATCGATTGATCCGCACCGTGATCGGTGGGGACGCAGCCGAGTTGCGCGAGCACGTCCAACTTTCCGATTTGCAATCCGGTGTTGCGGACAAAGTGATCGTGATCGATCCCGGTAGCACGGTGGAACCGGATATTTGTCACGCGATCGCCGTTCGGGTGGAAGGTCGCCTAGCCGCGTTGGGCACGCAAGCGTTGTTGACCCGCCCCGCGCACGGTCAGCACCCGAGCGAAGCCGAGCGCGCGGACTTCGCGAATACCGTCGGTGCCGATATCACCGTCAGCATCCACATTGATCGCTCCACCAGTGCCGCGCCGCACGGCATCGCCACGTTCTACTACGGACACCCGCGCGGAAGTTTGCACTCCCACGCCGGCAAGTTCCTGGCCGAACATGTGCAACGCGAGCTCCTGGCCCGTACCGACCGACTCGATTGCCGGATTCATCCGCGCACCTGGGACCTGCTGCGCCTCACGCGGATGCCGGCGGTGCGCATCGAAGTGGGTTACATCTCCAACCCCGACGACGCCCGAAACTTGACCAGCGAGGCATTCCAGGACGCACTGGCCGAAGGCATCGCCCACGCCATCACGGCGGTATGCGCACCGGTTGGCCAGCGCGCGTAGCCTGAGCCCGCCTAGCGCGGTGAGCTGATACTCGACCGCCCCGCGAGCCGAGAGCCGGGCACCAGGAGACGAACAACGAAACCCGCGGCCACTCCGAGCACCACCAAGGCCGCCAGCACGATCACCTTGGCCATAGAACACTCCCAGCACTCGTGGATCGATCGGCTGGTGCCGATTCGACCCCGTTGCCCTATCGTAGGTCGCCATACTGGTCCGCCCCAAGAGTCACGCTGCGCACCCACGGGGCTTCCCCGATAACCGGTGCTGTGAGGAGTCCCGATGAGTGGCCCGATCTCATCTGGCATGGACTCGACTGGCCCGATCTCATCTGGCCCGATCTCGTCTGGCATGGACTCACCCAGCACGGGCTCACGCCTGGACCCGTGGGTGGACTCCTACGCCACCCGCGCCAAGAACCTGTCGGCCTCGGCCATCCGCGCGCTGTTCGCCGTGGCCAGCCGCCCCGAGGTGGTCTCGCTTGCCGGGGGCATGCCCTACGTCCAGGCGCTATCGATGGACGACATGGCCGACATCGCCGCCCAAGTAGTGCGCGATCGCGGTCCGCAAGCCCTGCAGTATGGCTCCGGGCAAGGCGACGTCACGTTGCGCGAACAGATCTTGGACATCACCGCCGAAGTGGGCGTGCACGCGCACCCCGATGACATCATCGTGACAACCGGTTCGCAGATGGCGTTGGATCTGGTCACGCGCACGTTCTGCGATCCAGGGGACGTCGTTCTTGTCGAATCACCGTCCTATGTTGGAGCGCTCGGTGTCTTCCGCTCCTACGAATGCGATGTCGTGCACGTGGCGATGGACAACGACGGCCTGATTCCCAACGCCCTGCAAGAAGCCATCGACACCGCGCGCGCGGCCGGCAAGACGATCAAGTTGATCTACACGATCCCCTCGTTCCATAACCCGGCCGGAGTGACGCAACCACCCGAGCGCCGGCAGCAGATTCTGCAGATCGCCCAGCGCGCCGGTATTGCCGTGCTCGAGGATGACCCGTACGGCCTGCTGGGCTTCGAAGGCGAACCGCCGCGCGCGCTGCGCGCCGACGATGATCAAGGCGTCATCTACCTCGGTTCGTTCTCCAAGACAATCGCTTCCGGGCTGCGCGTGGGTTGGGCGATCGCCCCGCACGGCGTTCGCGAGAAGCTCGTCCTTGCGGCCGAAGCAGCAACCTTGTGTCCGTCGAACTACTCGCAGTTGACCGTTTCGCAGTACTTGGCTACGCAGCCGTGGCGCGAACAGATCAAGTCCTTCCAAGAGGTGTACCGCGAACGACGCGACGCCATGTTGGAGTCCTTGCAGGCGATGATGCCCGCCGGGACCACGTGGACGATCCCTGCCGGTGGCTTCTATACCTGGGTCACGTTGCCCGAGGGGCTGGATGCGACGGCGATGTTGCCGCGCGCCATCACCGAATTGGTCGCCTACGTGCCCGGCACGGGTTTTTATGTCGATGGTCAAGGAGCAGCCAATATGCGGTTGTCCTACTGCTACCCCGATCCTGATCGCATTCGCGAAGGCGTGCGCCGATTGTCCACCGTGGTGGAAGCCGAGTTGGAGATCGCCCGCACCTTCGGCACCGCGAACGGAACCGCCAGCTCGCTCTCGGCCAGCGGTGAGTCCTCGACCCCGGGACCGGATCTGGCATGAGCCTGCAGCACATCTTGGTTCTTTCCGGTGGGCTTTCCCCCGAACGCGATGT
>DASYOJ010000250.1:0-9950 GCA_036007925.1 Candidatus Nanopelagicales bacterium | reverse complement strand
GTCTCTTCGGTGTACCCGAGCTTGCGCAGTGCCCGCGGGATCGTCTGGTTGACGATCTGCATCGAGCCGCCACCGACAAGCTTCTTGAACTTGACCAACGAGAAGTCCGGCTCAATACCGGTGGTATCGCAATCCATCATGAAGCCGATGGTTCCAGTCGGGGCAAGCACGGAAGCCTGCGCATTGCGCCAGCCGTTCTGCTCCCCGGTGGCCAGGCACTCTTCCCAATTCTTGACCGCGAGCTTCAAGACGTCGCCGTCCAGTGAGGTGATTTCACGGACATTGTCATTCGCGGCGGCATGCTTGCGCATGACCCGCTTGTGCGCGGTCTCGTTGCGGGCGTAACCCTCATAGGGGCCAACTACCCCGGCAAGTTCGGCGCTGCGCTTGTAGGCGGTGCCGGTCATCAACGACGTGATCGCCGCAGCAAAAGCCCGTCCAGCATCGGAGTCGTATGGCAACCCGGTCGCCATCAGCAGCGCACCGAGGTTGGCGTATCCGATACCCAGCTGGCGGTAACGCCGGGTGGTGTCCCCGATAGCGGTCGTGGGGAAATCGGCGAAGGAAATGGAGATATCCATCGCGGTGATGACGAACTCCACGCTCTTGGCGAAGGCTTGCGCATCGAAGGTGTCGTCGTCCTTGAGGTACTTCATCAAGTTCAGCGACGCCAAGTTGCACGAGGAGTTATCCAGGCTCATGTACTCCGAGCACGGGTTGGAGGCATTGATGCGTCCGGTCTCGGGGTTGGTGTGCCAATCGTTGATGGTGTCGTCATATTGGATGCCCGGATCGGCGCACGCCCAGGCAGCCTCGGCCATGGTGCGAAACAGCCGCTTGGCATTGACAGTCTCGATGATCTCACCATCGGTCCGAGCCTTCAGACCGAAATCCTCGTCGGCTTCGAAAGCCCGCATGAACTCATCGGACACGCGCACCGAGTTGTTCGCGTTTTGGTATTGCACGCTGGTGATGTCCGCCCCACCGAGGTCCATGTCGTAGCCGGCATCACGTAACACGCGGATCTTGTCTTCTTCGCGGACCTTCGTCTCGATGAACTCCTCGATATCCGGGTGATCGACATCCAAAACGACCATCTTGGCCGCGCGGCGCGTCGCGCCACCGGACTTGATCGTGCCGGCGGAAGCATCGGCGCCGCGCATGAACGACACCGGACCCGAGGCGGTGCCACCGGAGGACCGCAGCAGTTCCTTGCTGGATCGAATACGCGACAGGTTCAATCCCGCGCCCGAGCCACCCTTGAAGATGAAGCCTTCCTCCTTGTACCAGTTCAGGATCGAATCCATGGTGTCCTCAACACTCAAGATGAAGCAGGCGCTGACCTGCTGCGGTGCTGAGGTACCAACGTTGAACCAGACGGGTGAGTTGAACGCAAAGTATTGGTGCAGCAGCATGTAGGTCAGTTCATGCTCGAACACCTCCGCGTCTTGCTCGCTGTGGAAGTACCCGTGTTCCCTACCGGCCCGCACATAGGTCAGCACGACGCGATCGATGAGTTGCTTCAAGCTCCACTCGCGAGCATCGGTACCTACGGCGCCGCGGAAGTACTTGGTGGTAACGATGGTGGAGGCGTTCACGCTCCAAAAATCTGGAAACTCGACGCCGCGCTGTTCGAAGACCACCTCGCCGGTCTTCCAGTTGTTTTGCACAACATCACGGCGCTCCCACGTGACGTCGTCATACGGGTGTACGCCGGGAGTGGTGAACAGCCGCTCGATATGCAGTCCGGGGCCGTGCAGGGTGTTGTGCACGAACTCTTCGGGTGCGGTGGTCATCTGTGACATGGGTACTGCCTTCCTTTTCTCGAGCGGTGTTGATGGGTTGGGTTCGGGAAGTCCCGGCTAGGTAGCCGAAGTTTGCTGGGGGGATCTGACATTCGGTTCTTGCGCGAGCGGCTCCCCTTCGGCTCGCAGCAGCGCAATCTCTGCTTCGAAATCCTCCAGGGAATCGAAAGAGCGGTACACCGAGGCAAAGCGCAAGTAGGCGATCTCATCGAGTTCGCGCAGCGGACCCAAAATCGCCAAGCCCACTTCCTCCGCGGGTACCTCGGCGTTCCCGGTAGCTCGCAGCGCATCCTCCACACGTTGGGCCAAGATGGCGAGTTGATCGTCATCGACCGGACGGCCCTGGCATGCCTTGCGCACCCCGACCACGACCTTGCCGCGGCTGAACGGCTCGCTGGCCCCCGAGCGCTTCACCACGTTCAGCAAAGCGGTCTCCGCGGTGGTGAATCGACGCTGGCAGGCACTGCACTCCCGACGACGACGAATAGCCCCGCCGTCTTCGATGACGCGTGAGTCGATGACGCGCGAATCCTCTGCGCGGCAAAATGGGCACCTCATCGGCCCCTCCCGTCACTCTCGTCACATCAGTACCGTCGTGTCGGTCGTTTGGGGGATTTCCTGTGCGTAACCCGGGATTTCCCTGTGGACGACCTGTGGGTGTAGAACCACAACCTGTGGAGGAATCACATCGGTGTGAGCACTACATCTAGGGGTGTAACCATAGACCCCCACGAACCGTGTGGCAACATCCGCCGACCGGCGCGTCGCTACCACCTACCGGGGCATCTGAGCCGTGTTGCCAAGCGGAAGCAAACTGCCCATAGTGGAGATATGACCGCCCCCGCAGACGCACCGACTCCGGAGTCCGCCTTCGCCCGGCTGGCTGCCCGGGCTCCCTGGCGGCGCTTGCCCCACCCGCTTCGCTGGCTAACCGTGGCGGTGCTGGGCACCACGTCCTTGCTCATTGGTGCCCTGTTGCTGGTCCTGCCCGGTCCGGGACTGGCCTTTATGGCCCTGGGCTTGGCCATCTTGGCCACCGAGTTCGTCTGGGCCGAGACCTTACTGACGCGGGCCACCAACAAAGGCCGACAGGGCTGGCATAAGGCACGCTCGATGGTCACGAAGCCAGCGACGAGCGATCAGCACTAATTTCCCACGCGATTATCGAGCGCCTGCACGATGCGCGCGGCCCATTGCTTCTCCCCCGCCTTGGTGTAATGCAAAGCATCGGCGAAGCGCACTCCGGTGGTGCGGGCATACGAACCCCAGTTCACCCGGTGCATGTTCTCGCGCTTCGTGGCTTGGCGCTTGACCTGCTTGTTGAACCAACGTTCCTTGGCGCGGGTGAACCGGTCCCCGCCACTTGCGTAGGTGTCCACCCACAGCACGGTTCGCTTCTTGCCCAACACTTTCAGCAGTTCGGTCATCCGCGCCTTCGTGGTGCCACGGTCGATCCAGCGCATGTCGTTCGTTCCGATAGCGATCACCACGGTGTCGGGAAGTTGGTCGATTCGTTTGGCCCGCTTGGCCTGCGCGATAGCCCAATCCAGCCGCTTACCACCGAAGCAACGGACCGTGGGAGTCCAACCACTCGCCCGCAGCTTCCTGGTCAGGGGCCCGCGAGCGTTGCGCGTCAGGGAATCACCAATCACCAGCACGCGTCGTCCCTGGCCCGGACCTGCCTCGGTGTTCAACTTCCGCGGCCAAATCGGACCGCTGCACGCGCGGGCATCTCCCTCGGTGGTCCACTGCGGATCCTTGCGCGGGCCATCTGCACCTGGCTGCGCGTGCGCCGCCGGCGAAACACCGACACACAGCGCAACACATGTCACCAGCGAGGTCACCAAGACCCGGCTGCGTGTTCCCACGGATCCAGTATCACCCCGCCATGGGAACAAGTATCGACTGCCCCGGAACTATCGCGCGGTTGCCCAGATCGTTCACCTCGCGAATCTGCTGCACGAGCGAACGCGGATCCGCGCCCGGCGCGATCTCTTGGGCGATGCCCCACAAGGTGTCGCCGCTTTGCACCACGACAACGGACGGCTCGGTGCCATTGGCCGCGACCGAGGACGCTTCGACCATCTGCCCAGCACCTACGACGATCGTGGCCAACGCCGCCACCGAGGCACCTAGCGCGACCGCACGGCCGCGCGCGGTCAACCGGTAGCTGCCCGATGCTTCGCGACGTGCTCGGTCGGTGCGTGCGATTTGTGCGGTGCGGTCCGTGCGTGCAGTGCGTGCGGTGCGGGCTGTGCGCGCCGGGGCGAGCCTTACCGGGGACAGGGTTACCGAAGCCATGGGGAAGCCTTCTTTCTTCGTCGATGCGGGTGTTGGTGCGCTTGGTGTTGGTGCGCTTGGTGTTGGTGCGCCTGGTGTTCGCTCGCGGGATATTCGAACGGCTGTTCGATCGAACACATGTTCGTTTTTTACCATAGCCAGGCCGACACGGCCGGCATTTATCGAACAGGTGTTTGATTTCGTGTCGTGGCTGGCATAGCGTTCATTCATGCGCTGAGAGTGGCGGGAGGGTCTGACACTCCCGACCCGCGCGAAGCGCACCACCAGTAACCAGGAGGACACGACATGGCCACCACCGTGCGCGAGCTACCCGACGGCAGCCCGGATGAATCGGGCTTGACCCCTCGCCAGCAGGCGATTTTGCGGGTCATCGAGCAGACCACCGCCGAGCGGGGCTACCCGCCGAGCGTCCGCGAGATCGGTCACGGAGTGGGCTTGACCTCCTCGAGTTCGGTGGCCCACCAACTGCGCACCCTGGAAGAACTGGGCTACTTGCGCAAAGACCCGAACCGGCCACGCGCCCTGGTGGTCTCCCGGCCCGGTGAACTCCCCACGACAACTGCCCCGGCAGCACCAGCCGCCAACACCGTCGGCGTGCCCCTGGTCGGCCGTATCGCCGCTGGTGGGCCGATCTTGGCCGAACAGCACACCGAAGAGATCCTGTCCTTGCCTAAGGAACTCGTCGGCGATGGTGAACTGTTCATGCTCACTGTTGTCGGTGATTCGATGGTCGATGCTGCGATTTGCGACGGGGACCTCGTCGTTATTCGCAGTCAACCCACCTGCGAAAACGGGGACATCGTGGCGGCACTGCTCGATGACGAAGCCACCGTGAAGACATTCAAGCGGCGCGACGGGCACGTGTGGTTGATGCCGCACAACCCGGCCTACGAGCCGATTCTTGGCGATGACGCCCGCATTCTGGGCAAGGTCGTCAGTGTGCTGCGCCGGGTGCGCTAGTCCGATAGTTCTTCTGCGAGTCGAGTAAGGGCGCCGATCACGACGTCTCGATCCGTGGTGAACCACAACGGTGGCATGGACGCACGCAAGGCCCGCGCGTAGCCAGCTGTTGCCATCCGCGGGTCCAACACCGCGACCACTCCCCGATCATCGACCGAGCGAATCAACCGGCCGGCCCCTTGCGCCATCAGCAACGACGCCCGTGCCAAGGCCACCTGCCGAAATCCCGATCCACCCGCGGAGTCCACCGCTTCTTGGCGGGCCGCCACCACCGGATCATCGGGTCGCGGGAACGGGATGCGGTCGATGGCAACCAGCACGCATGAATCCCCAGGCACATCAATGCCCTGCCAGAGCGACACCGTGCCCATCAACACACTCCGAGGCGCGGCGGCGAACTGCTCCACCAAAGGCACCACCGACTCCCCGCGTCTGTGCACGAGCACCGGGCCCACCCGCCCGGATTCCAACGACGGACCCAGTCGAACCCGCAGGTACTCAGCAGCCCGCTCGACCCCTCGCCAACTCGAGAACAACGCCAGCGCGCGTCCCCCCGCAGCATCGATCAACTCGCCCAGTTCATCGAGGGCCTCCATGGACACCCCATCGCGACCGGGTGCGGGAACACTCGACGCCACGTACAAGATGCCTTGGCGCGCGTGGTCGAAACCCGAACCCACATCCACACAGCGCGTGTCGGCCGGCAATCCGGCCGCGGCCAGCAGCGGCGCAAACGAACCACCGGCCATAAGCGTGGCGCTGGTCAACACCACCGGGCCCTGCGTAAACAACGACGACGCCAAATCCTGCGCCACATCCAAGGGAGCCGCGTGCAAAACCGGAGTGCGCCCGCCCTCACTGGACCACCAGATGACATCACCACCATCGAGTGCCAAAAAGCGCGTAGCCACCTCGTGCACTTCTTGTACCCCCGCCCGGATGCGTTGCCGGCGGGCGAGCTCTTCTTCATCGAGATCCGTGGCACCGCCTTGGGACGACAGCGCGGTGACGATGGCATGGCACACATCCCGCAATCGGGTCAGTGCGAGCACCATGGTCTCGGGCCACCGTCTCACCCGACCGCGGCCATCGGACTGCCCCTCGAAGGATCCAGCCGATACTTCACCGGGTAATTCCCGCAGCGCGTACTCCAGATCCGCCGTGGCATCACTAAGTGCTGCTTGATCGTCAATCACCCGATCGGCATCGCCCGCCAACCGCTCGAGCGCAGGTATCGCCAATTCGCGGGAGACCGCTGCGGTGATGCGATCGATGAGTTCATGGGCCTCGTCGATAACCAGGGCACTGTGATCGGGAAGAATCGGGACGGATTCGATCGCGTCGATAGCCACCATCGCATGATTGGTGACCACGATGTCCGCCTCGGCTGCCTTTATCCGCGCCTGCCCTGCAAAGCACTCCTCACCGAACGCACACCGCGACTCACCGACGCACTCGGCCGAGGTGACCGATACCGAACGCCACACGCGCGAATCGACTTCCATCGCAAGATCATCACGATCCCCGGTCTGGGTTCGCTGCACCCATTCGTGCACAGCGATTGCCTGCTCCTCCAACGTTCCCCGCGCGCTGGAATCGGTCAGTTCCAAGGATTGCTGGGGATCATCCAACTCCCCGAGTCGTTGGCGGCACACGTAGTTGTGGCGACCCTTCAATACCGCCCACGATGCCTCAAGGCCGGCTTCGTGCAGGCGTGGTAATTCACGTTCAACCAATTGCCGCTGCAAAGCCAAGGTGGCTGTGGCGATCACTACCGGTCCGCGGCTGCGCGCCCACCCAGCAGCCGGAACGAGATAGGCCAAGGACTTACCCGTTCCGGTTCCAGCTTGAATAACCGCATGCTCACCGGCGTTGAACGCCTCGGTGACCGCACGAGCCATCGCCTCTTGGCCAGTACGCGGGGTGCCACCCATCAACGTGACGATCGCGTCGAGTTCAGCGACTACCTCATCGGGGGACATCGCCTGCGCTTTCAAATTCTTCGGCGAGGGCGGGTGGGACCCGCGCCTTGACCGTACTTCCAGCATCGTCGTGTTCGATGGATAGCACCTCACCGCTGCGGTACGCCCGTGAAATCAAGTCACCGCGGTGGTACGGCACGTGCGCGGTGATATCGACCCACCGCTGAGGAAGGTCGGCCTCGATGATCGATAGCAGTTCTCCGATCCCTTGTCCGGTGCGAGCAGAGACGACAACCGCATGGGGTTCACTACGCAGTACTTGCGCCACCTGCTCGCCGGCCACGTCTGCTTTGTTGATCGCGATGATTTCCGGGACACCTTGTGCGCCGATTTCGGCCAACACCTCGCGAACCGCAGATATCTGTTCCAGCGGTGCTTCGTCGGAACCATCGACCACGTGCACGATGACATCGGCATCGGCCACCTCTTCAAGAGTCGACCGGAACGCTTCGACCAATTGGTGCGGCAGGTGACGAACGAAACCAACGGTGTCGGAAATAGTGAACTCCCGGCCTTGGGGAGTACGTGCTCGTCGAACGGTGGGATCCAGCGTGGCAAAGAGTGAATCATCGACCAGCACCCCCGAACCGGTAAGCGCATTCAGCAAACTCGACTTTCCGGCGTTGGTGTAACCAGCGAGGGCGACCGTCGGGACTCCAGAACGGTGCCGGGCCTGACGCTGGGTGATGCGGGTGGCTTCCATGCGCCGGAGTTGGGATCGGATCTTGGCCATCTGCGATCGGATTCGTCGCCGATCGGTTTCGATCTTCGTCTCACCGGGCCCGCGTGTTCCGACGCCACCGGTGGCACCGCCGGCTCGGCCACCGGCTTGCCGCGACAGCGATTCACCCCAACCGCGCAACCGGGGCAATAGGTACTGCATTTGGGCGAGGGAGACCTGGGCCTTACCTTCCCGACTACGCGCATGTTGGGCGAAGATGTCCAAAATCAACCACGTCCGGTCGACGACCTTGACTTTGACGATGTCCTCGAGGGAGCGCAGTTGACCCGGGCTCAACTCACCATCGCAAATGACGGTGTCCGCACCCGAAGCCACCACCAGCGTGCGCAGTTCCCGAGCCTTACCCGAACCTACGTAGGTAGCCGGATCGGGGGCCTCGCGCCGCTGGATCACGCCCTCGACCACCACCGATCCTGCGGTCTGGGCCAACTGGGCAAGCTCACGCAAGGAGCGTTCGGCGTGCTCGGCACCGCCCGAGGTCCACACCCCCACCAACAGCACCCGCTCGAGGCGCACCTGGCGATATTCGACCTCGGTGATGTCTTGCAGTTCGGTCGATAGTCCCGACACCCGCCGAAGGGCTTGTCGGTCCCGCAGGTCGTCCTCACCCCCGGTGGGCACTGCCCCGCGGCTGTGGGTCGATCCGTTGGTCGGGTCCGTCATAAGCCTCGAGGCCAGGTGATCGTGCCTTTGGCGACCAGTTCAGCCGGCCCACGCAGATTCATCCGGCCGTCGGACTCGATATCGACATGCACGGTGCCTCCTGGCACATCAACTCGAACTGAATCCCCGACATCACCGGAGGTGATCGCGCTCACCCACGCCGCCGCACATGCGCCTGTGCCGCAGGACTGGGTCTCCCCCACCCCGCGTTCGTGGACGCGCATTCGAATGTGATCTGCTCCGCGTCGTTCGACGAATTCAACGTTGACACCGTCTGGGAACGCTCCCTGGGGTTCGACATGCGGCGCACGGACCAATGAGCCGATTGAGTCAAGATCGTCCACGAAGACCACCGCATGCGGGTTCGGCACGTGCACAGCTGTGGCGTCCCAGGTGCGCTCATCACCGGGGATACGTACCGCGATCGGCAAGGCCGAGGGCGTTCCAGCCTCACTCACCGCTCCCATACCAATAGCGATCTCCTCGGATTCGGCGCCGAGTACCTGGGCCTCCACCAAACCAGCGCGGGTCGCGATCACGGTCGTCCGCGAAGAAAGCGCGCCGGTGGCGTGTAGGTAGCGAACAAACACCCGAGCCCCGTTGCCGCACATTTCCGCGCGTGAACCGTCGGCGTTGCGGTAGTCCATGAAGTACTCGGCAACATCGGCGTAGCCGGCAAACTCCGGGTCGCTGGCGCACCGCACCACCCGAATCACGCCATCGGCGCCCACTCCTCGCCGCCGATGACACAGCCACCGAACTCGCTCGTCGGTCAGATCGAGCGTGCCGGTGAGGTCGGGAAGCAGGACGAAATCATTCTCCGTTCCATGCCCCTTCACGAAAGGGACATCCAGGACACGCGCCACTTCGTCAGCCTAATGCTCGTCGATTGGCGCTTCTTGCCAGCGCATAGACCTCTTCGGCTTTGGCCAGGACGCTGGGCCAGGCTTGCGCGGGAGGTACCGCCGCGTTGTGCGAAACGATGCGGTCGAGAAACGCTCGATCCTGTTGCAACGTCACCAACGCATCCACCAGTCCGACATCATCCTTAGCCAACACTCCTTCGATGCCCGAGGCCACAAAATCGGAGGTGCCGGCTTGTTCCCGGGCGACAACCGCAAGTCCCGCGGCGCGCGCTTCGAGGGCAGCGATCCCAAAAGATTCCCGCACCGAGGCCTGGATGAAAACATCGCAAGCGGCAAAATGAGCGCGGATGCGCGGATGGGCAAGGCGCCCTGTCAAGGAAATGACCTCTCGCATTCCGTGGCGATCGATGTAGCGCCGGATCCGCGCTTCCTCGGGTCCATCACCGATCAAGGTGGCTCGAATGCGACCTCCACTGGCCACGATCGCCCGCTGCAGCACCGCCACCAATGCCAAGGCCCGCTTCCGAGGAGCTAGGCGCAACACGCTGACCACCCGCAAGGTGCCATCGTCACTGTGGATCCGATCCACCCGCCATTCGCGTTCATCGATTCCGTTGGGCAGCACGTGCAC
>DASYOJ010000249.1:0-12387 GCA_036007925.1 Candidatus Nanopelagicales bacterium | reverse complement strand
CTTCATCGACCGGAACATCGATTCACCTTTCGACTTACTCACCCCTGATCTTGCCAAGTTGCTTGCCATCGGTGGCTTTCGAAAACTGGCACCGAAAGTCCGCGAGTTTTTGAAGGACCCACGCACCGAGCGCGTCTACTCATTCCAGGCGATGTACGCGGGACTGTCTCCCTACGATGCACTCGCCATCTACGCCGTCATCGCCTACATGGACTCCGTTGCCGGGGTGTACTTCCCCAAGGGTGGGATGCACGCGGTGCCAACAGCCATGGCCGCCGCTGCCGAGAAGCATGGCGTGAAGTTCCGATACGGAGTAACCGTCGAATCGGTGGAAACCTACGGCGATCGCGCTACAGCCGTCATCACCACCGATGGCGAGCGCATCCCCGCCGATGCCTTCGTCTTGAACCCCGATCTTCCCGTCGCCTACCGGGACCTGCTCAAGCGCGAGCCCTGGAGCATCCGCCGACTCGACTACTCGCCGTCGTGCTACCTCCTGCTCGCCGGATCGGCGCAGACCTACTCGAAGATCGCTCACCACAACATTCACTTCGGGCAGTCCTGGAAGGGCGTGTTTGAAGATCTCATCGACCGCAAGCAATTGATGAGCGACCCGAGCCTGCTGGTGACCAACCCGACCCACTCCGATCCCGATCTCGCGCCACCTGGCAAACAGACCTACTACGTCCTCTTCCCCACCCCCAACCTCGACGCACCTATCGACTGGTCGCTGACCAAGGATCGCTACCGCGAGGAGGTCATCCGCACCCTTGAGGAACGCGGTTACGTGGGGTTCGGGGATTCCATCGAGGTCGAGCACGTGACCACTCCGCAGGACTGGGCTGACCAGGGCATGGAGCGCGGCGCACCCTTTGCCTCTGCCCACTCGTTCTTACAGACCGGACCATTTCGCCCGGGCAACCTGTGGGGACAAAACGTCGTCTTCACCGGCTCGGGCACACAGCCCGGTGTCGGGGTGCCGATGGTGCTGGTCTCCGGGCGGTTAGCGGCCGAGCGAATTACCGGTCCCGATCCGACATATCGGTCACGCGCGCGTCGATGAGCGAGCGGGACCTTCGCGCGGCCGGGATCACCGATCCCGAACTTCGCGATTCCTACGAACGCTGCCGCGAGTTGAACGCAGCTCACGGCAAGACCTATTACCTAGCGACGCTGCTGCTCCCGCCCGGGAAGCGTCCTTATGTTCATGCGCTGTATGGATTCGCACGTTACGCCGACGAGATCGTCGATGACTTGTCCTCGACCCTTTCCGATCAAGAGAAGTCCGACTGGCTCGGCTCCTGGGGCGAAGCATTCTTGACAGACGTCCGGCGGGGCTATTCCGATGACCCAGTCTGCCGCGCTGTGGTGGATACGGTGCGGCGCTGGGAAATTCCCATCGAGCACTTCGAAGCATTCCTGCACTCGATGCGCATGGACCTGACCGTCACGCACTATCCCACTTACGACGACCTCTATGAGTACGTGTACGGATCGGCCGCTGTGATCGGCCTGCAGATGGTGCCGATCCTCGAGCCCACCGACCCGGCTGCCTACGACTACGCCATGAAGCTTGGAGTCTCCTTCCAACTTGCCAACTTCGTTCGCGACGTCTCCGAGGACTTAGACCGGGGCCGGGTCTACCTGCCGCTCGACGAATTAGAACGCTTCAACGTGACCCCAGAAACCCTCCAGCAGCGCCAAACAACCCCGGAGGTCAAAGCGGCGCTTCGTCATCAAATCGAACGGGTCAAGCGACTTGAACGCGAATCTCGGCCCGGGATAGACATGCTCCACCCCTCTTCGCGCGATTGCATCGATGCAGCCCGCGTGCTGTATTGCGGCATCGCCGACGAAGTCGTGCACATCGACTATGAAGTGTTCGCCAAGCGAGCCACGGTTCCAATGCGTCAGCGGCTATGGGTCGCCCTACCGGCATGGCGACGAGCAGTTCGAGCCCGCCGCAAGTACGGCCCCGGAAACGTTCGCGGTATCAACTCTTCCCTTTCGACCTAGAACGCCAGATCGGTGGGCCGGCCACAGGCGTGCGCGAGATGCCCAGCCGCCCGAAGAACACCCACAGAGACAAACTGAGCAATATCAGCGAGAAGCCAAAAAGCAAATCCTCCACAGGGGCGAAGGCGATTCGACCATCACCCAGTATCGGAGGAGCCCCCGATTCTGGCGAGGTGGATCCAATGATTGCAGCACCGTCGTATTTCACAATTTCAAAGCCGGTGAACATCCCGTTCGTTATGAATTGAAAAAAGACGATGATCGCGTAGGAAACCCAGAACGCCTTACGCGTAACCATTCGAGTACGCAACACAAAAAGATCTGTGAGAACAGTTAGGGCAACGGCGGAGATCGCAATCTGCGTGTAGGTCATCTCGAGTGGATCTCCGCTTCGACGTGAGCATCGCTTCCATCGCCCACAGCCCAACCCTTGACACTGCGCACAGCCTCGAGAGTCAAAATCGAGGCGATCGGAATAACCAAGAAGAACAGCAACTCATCAAGCGGGATCTCTCCGGGCAGGTACACGCCCAGGATCCTTTCGGTATCGAACCACCAGTGCCCCTGGTTGATCGCATAGGCATCCCAGAGCAAGAAGGGCCAGATGACGATGGCCAACACCAGCAGCAGTCGTGGCAGCCGGGCGAAAACGCGGGTACGCAGGACGAATTCCAGCCATAAGGAGCCGACAAGTACGAAAACCAAGACACCGACATAGGCGAGGTTCGCCGGGAGTCCGAGCATGGTCCAATACTCGCCCATGGCCACCGTGATCGAACTCCTCGGGGGTGAGTGCACCGGCAAAAGTGCGCTCGCCGAGGAAGTGGCGCTCGCCACTGGCGCTCAACTCGTTCCCGAGACACTACGAGCCTTCGTCGATATTCATGGACGCGCGCCCATGCAAGACGAACAAGAGCAGATCATGAATGAACAATTTCGGGCAGCGGAAGCGGCGGTAGAAAATAGTGCCGGCCTCGTTGTTGTAGACCCCTCTCCGGCGATGACCGCCGTGTACAGCCTCCAGTACTTCAACGATGATTCGCTCCTTGATCTCGCGATTCACAGGTTGAAGCGAGCAGATGTCATCGTGTGGTGCCAACCCGATATCCCATGGGTACCTGACGGTGTTCACCGCGATGGTGCCGTGCACCGCAGCCGCTCCCATGAGTTACTGCGCGACCAGGTAGTTTCGCGCCTAGATCCTGGCGTAGTTGTCATTGCCAGCGGAGATACGCAGCAACGGCTACGCACGCTGCAGGCGTTCCTTGATCGCTAACCCGTGGTGAGGGCGTGGCAACCGATCAGCCCCCTTCCGCCGACCTACACTCGCGAAGATGGAGACGAGTGCGCGCAACGGCCTCGTCGGCTCGGTTGTCGGGAATCGCTACGAGGTACGAGCGCTTTTGGCGCGCGGCGGAATGGCCACGGTCTACGAGGCACTTGACCTCCGGTTGGACCGAGTGGTCGCCCTGAAGGTGATGCACCCGCACCTAGCCGCCGATCCCGGCTTCGTGGCGCGCTTCGAACGCGAGGCGAAATCAGCGGCCCGCCTATCCCACCCGCACGTAGTAGGGGTCTACGACCAAGGCGAGGCCAACGGATTGGTCTACCTTGCAATGGAGTACATCCCTGGCCGCACGCTGCGTGATGTCATCAGCCAATACGGGCCGCTGACCACTGAGCAAGCGCTGGTCCTACTTGAACCGGTACTTGAAGCCCTCGCGGCTGCCCATGCCGCCGGCCTGGTGCATCGTGACATCAAACCGGAGAACGTCCTGATCTCACACGACGGACGAGTCAAGGTTGCCGACTTCGGATTGGCGCGTGCCGTCGCGACATCAGAAACCAACGCCACAGCAGGCGTATTGATCGGAACGGTCGCTTACCTATCACCTGAGCAAGTAGAGCGCGGTGAAGCCGATGAGCGCAGCGACATCTACGCCGCCGGTATCTGTCTTTTTGAGATGGTCACCGGGCAGGTGCCGCACGCCGGCGATAGCCCTCTTTCGGTGGCCTATCAACACGTGAACGCCGACGTTCCAGCTCCGTCCAGCCTGCAACCGGGGCTGCCTTCCGAAGCCGACGCCATCACTATGACGGCCACTAGACGCGATCCGGCTCGCCGTTACCGCAGTACCCACGACTTCCTCGCCGATATCCGTCGGGCTCGCGCGGCGCTTCCCACCCCCACTCCGTTCATCGACACCCCGGCGATGAACGACACATTGGTGGTCGGCACCGGCTCTCCGATTGATGCTGCCGGCACCACTGACTCCTACGGAAACGACGGCGGCTACAGCGACCCAGACGATGGCGATTACTTCTACGACGATGAACGCCCGCGACGACGCGGCTGGGGGCGAGCGATCATCGCGATGATCGTCGCAATGGCTCTCGCAGGGGCGGGGTTCGGGGGTTGGTGGCTGGCGGTGGGGCCGGGCACATACTCCCCCACCCCCGATGTGTTGGGGCAACCGTTCGATGCAGCCGAGAACGCGCTGACAGCCGAGGGCTTGACGTTGCAGGCCGGCACAGAGGCTTACAGCGAACAAGTCCCCGCCGGTTCGATTATGGAAACGGACCCCGCGCCCGGCACGGGCATCGCGCCCGGTGGGACGGTGCAGGCCACCATCTCGTTGGGTCCGGAGCGTTACCCGGTGCCCGATGTCCGCGGCAGTACTCCCCAGGAAGCCACCGAGGCCATCGTGGCTGCGGGGTTGGCTACGGGCGGGCGAGTGGAGGCCTACGACGACACTGTCCCCGCAGGTGAGGTGGCGGCCACCGACCCGGGGATCGGCGATGGCGTACCCCCCGATACAGCTGTGGATCTCGTGGTCTCCAAGGGACCAGAGCCAGTGGAACTCGAAGACATCACCGGCCGCAAGCAATCGGTAGCAACCAAACGACTCGAAGAAGCCGGCGTGCAAGTGGCGTCGAGCAAGGAGTTCTCCGAATCGGTCGCAAATGGACGAGTCATCTCCATGCAGCCAGATGGCGGCACGATCGTCGACGCCGGCAGCACCGTGGAAATCGTGGTCTCCAAAGGTCCACCACCGGTGCAGGTACCCGATCTCATCGACTTGCGCCGCAAAGCCGCCGTCAACGAACTCGAGCGAGTCGGTTTGAAAGCTGAAATCGACGACGGTGAGTTCACTCGCCTCAACCGAGTCTTTGACCAGTCACCGTCTCCTGGCGAAATGGTCCCGCGCGGCACCACCGTTGTCTTACGCATCGTCTAGGCGCGGCCACCGTCCATACGCCGTAGCCGGCGCAGTTGACTATCCACGTAGGGTCGTGCTCGACGCGCACCACCATCGCGCGCCACCCGAACTTGAAATGATTCGAACGCACCCACCAGCACATCAACGGCCGGATCCCACCCGCGACGCCGGCATTCTTCCACCCATTCCGCCGGCGTGCGGTGGCCACGTTCTCCGTTGCACCGGCGGCACGCGGCGACTTCGTTCTCCAACCAACTAGGGCCACCCTTGATCTTCGGAACAAGATGCTCGGTCGTTGCCGCTACAAGTTCGGTATCGATTCCCCGCCGGCACCACACGCACTGTGCACCGTCTCGTTCCAAGATCGCTGCGAGCCGGGCTCGACGATCCAATGCCACCAGGACTCAGCGCTTCAGCAGCATGTCCGCGACGAGGAAGGCCAACTCCAGACTCTGCTCGCGGTTCAAGCGCGGATCGCATGCGGTTTCGTACCGCTGGTGCAGGTCGGTCTCCAGCACGCCACCCGTACCGCCGACACACTCGGTTACGTCGTCACCAGTCAATTCGATGTGTATGCCACCTGGGAATGTCCCCAGCTTCCGGTGCACTTCAAAGTAGCCCTCTACTTCGTCAATGACGTCGTCAAACAATCGGGTCTTGTGTCCACTTGCGGCTTCGCGAGTGTTGCCGTGCATCGGATCGCACACCCAAACCACGGGAATACCACTGGCATCGACTTTCTGAACGATGCCGGGTAGCACATCGCGCACCTTGCCAGCACCCATGCGCGTGATGAGCGAGAGCCGGCCCGGGATACGGTCCGGGTTGAGCATTTGCGCCGCCTCCACCACTTCGTCTGGAGACGCACTCGGACCCACTTTCATGCCAATGGGGTTGTTGATGCTCGAAGCGAAGTGCATGTGGGCACCGTCTAATTGGCGAGTGCGCTCACCGACCCACAGGAAATGCCCGGAGACGTCATAGGGCTTACCGGTCCGGGAGTCGATACGGGTCAACGCTCGCTCATAGTCCATGGACAGCGCTTCGTGTGCCGCGTAGAACTCCACGCGTTCGAACTCCACCGGATCGGTTCCGCAGGCTTGCATGAAAGCAAGTGCTCGATCGATGTGGCGCGCGAGTTCTTCATAGCGCTGACCGGCGGTGGAGTCGCGCACGAAGTCTTGATTCCAGGCATGCACCTGACGAAGGTCTGCGTATCCGCCCTGGGTGAAAGCACGCACCAGGTTCAGCGCCGAACTTGATGCGTTGTAGGCCTGTAGTAGTCGGGCCGGGTCGGGTCGCCGGGACTCAGGCTCGAAGGCCAGGGCATTGACAGCATCGCCGAGGTAACTGGTCAGTTCCACGCCCTCACGCACTTCGATCGTCTTGCTGCGCGGCTTGAAGTACTGCCCGGCCAACCGACCCATCTTGACCACAGGCAAGGAGGCGGCATACGTCAAGACAACCGACATTTGCAAAACGGTCTTCAGGCGTGCACGAATCGACTCGGCGGTGTTGGCTTCGAATGTCTCAGCGCAATCCCCACCGGTCAGCACGAAAGCTTCGCCACGTGAAGCCTGGGCGAGCCGGTCGGTCAGCAGATCGCACTCCCCTGCGAACACCAGCGGAGGCAACGCCCGCAACTGCTCGGTGGCCCGCTGCAATTCCTGGGCGTCGGGCCACGGCGGCTGCTGAGCCGCCGGAAGATCCGGCCAGGTGAGTTCGTCCACGGGGAAAGGGTAGGGCTGGACTAGCCGAAGAAGGCCATCGCCTCTTCGTAACGCTCCCGCGGCACTGTCTTGAGCGTTCCGGTTGCCGCCTGCAGCGGCACGCGCACGATGTCGGTTCCCTGCAGCGCGACCATCGTTCCCCAGGCTTGATCCTTCACCGCGTCGATGGCGTTCAAACCGAAGCGCGTGGCTAGAACCCGGTCGAACGGCGTCGGGGAACCACCGCGTTGGATGTGTCCGAGAACCGTGGTCCGGGCCTCCTTGCCGGTGCGCTCCTCGATCTGCCCGGCGAGCCACTCCCCGATACCTGAGAGCTTGACGTGCCCGAAAGCATCGAGGGTGGCGTCCTTGGTGATCAGATCGCCATCGGAGGGCAAGGCGCCTTCGGCGACACAGATGATCGGTGCGTAGTGCGAGCGGAAACGGGATTCCACCCACTCCACGACCTGATCCAGATCGAAGGGAATCTCCGGAATCAAGATCACGTTGGCACCACCGGCCATACCGGAGTGCAGCGCGATCCAACCAGCATGTCGACCCATGACCTCACAGATCAAGATCCGGTGGTGGGACTCCGCAGTCGTGTGCAAGCGATCGATCGCTTCGGTTGCCACTGTCACCGCGGTATCGAAGCCGAAGGTGTAGTCGGTGGCGCTCAAATCGTTATCGATCGTCTTAGGCACCCCCACCGCCGGAACTCCGGCTTCGGTCAGCGCGGTCGCCACACCGAGGGTGTCTTCCCCACCGATGGCGATCAGCGCGTCCACACCCAGCGCCGTCATGTTCTCCTTGATGCGCTCGATGCCGCCGTCCACCTTGAGTGGGTTGGTGCGCGAGGAGCCCAGGATCGTGCCGCCGCGAGGCAAGATGCCGCGCACGTGAGGGATGCCCAACTCCATCGTCAAACCCTCAAGAGGGCCCTTCCACCCGTCGCGAAAGCCCACGAAGTCATAGCCGTATTCCGCGACTCCCTTACGAACTGCCGCGCGAATCACCGCATTCAAGCCTGGACAATCGCCCCCGCCGGTGAGCATTCCCACGCGCATGTTCGTTTCCTTCCCGGCCGAAAGATCGACCCATTTGCAAACGTTGTCATTTCCCAACCTATCGAACGGGCGTCGGGGCGAAGCAGACCCAAGGCCCCGCGGACGTCGTTATGGTCGCGTGGTGCATGAAAGCCCGCTGATCCTCGCCATCGACGCCGGCACAACCGGCGTCACTGCACTGGTAGTCGACCACAGCGCCGAGGTGATTTCCTCCGGCTACCAAGAGTTCACCCAGCACTTCCCCGCCGATGGCCGGGTGGAACACGATCTCGGTGAGATCTGGACGGCCACGCTCCAGGCCTGCGAAGAAGCACTCACGGCGATCGATCGCACGCAGGTCGCGGCCGTTGGCATCACGAACCAGCGCGAAACGTGGTGTCTGTGGGATCGAGAGACTCTTGGGGCGGCACGCCGGGCCATCGTGTGGCAAGACCGACGAACAGCTGGAATGTGTCAGTCCCTGCGCGAAGAAGGCCAGGAAACACTGATCAACGAGCGCACCGGACTGCGCCTAGACCCGTACTTCAGCGGCACCAAGGCGGCCTGGATCAAACAAAACGAGCCGCACGTGTGGGCCCAGGTGGAAAGCGGGCGCGTAGCCATGGGCACCGTCGATTCTTACCTGATCGCCCGCATGACTCGCGGGATCGAGCACATCACCGACGCCACGAACGCCTCGCGCACTTTGTTGTACAACATCCATACCGGTCACTGGGATGACGAACTGTGTGCGATGTTCGGGGTGCCGATCGATGCGTTACCCACGGTTGGTCCGTCCTACGGCCACCTTGCGCGGACCGACCCAGCAGTCTTCTGTGGCCTGGACGTCCCGATCGCCGGCATCGCCGGAGATCAGCAGGCCGCTTTGGCCGGACAGGCCGGCTTCACCGAGGGGTCCGCGAAATGCACTTACGGCACCGGCTCCTTCCTTCTCGTACACACCGGCGAGCACGCCGTGCGCAGCAACCAGGGACTGCTCACCACGGTGGCCCTCCAGCACCCCGATGGTCGTCGCACCTTCGCCCTGGAAGGGGCGATATTCGTTACCGGCTCGGCGGTGCAGTGGCTGCGCGACGGCCTAAAGATCATCGGTTCCGCGCCCGATGTGGAGCAGCTTGCGCGCAGCGTCGACGATGCCGGCGGAGTTATCTTCGTTCCCGCGCTCACCGGACTCGGTGCCCCGGATTGGGATCCCACGGCTCGTGGCTTGATTATCGGCATCACCCGTGGAACCACCGACGCACACCTGGCCCGCGCTACCTTGGACGCGATCGCTTACGAGGTGCGCGACGTCGTGCAACTGATGGCCACCGAAGGTGGGGTACATCTGCAGTCCCTTGCCATAGACGGTGGGGCCGCCGTGAATGATCTGCTGTGTCAACTGCAAGCCAACGAATTGCAAATTCCCGTGGATCGCTCCGCGCAACTGCAAACGACCGGACTGGGGGCTGCGTTCTTGGCGGGACTGGGTGTGGGAATGTGGGCATCCTTCGAGGACCTTGCCGACACACGGCGTAGCTCAGGTCTATTCGAACCGCGAGAACGAGACCGCGACGGATACGTGCGCTGGCGCAAGGCCGTCGAACGATGCAAGGATTGGATCGACTAAGTGGACCGCCCCGACCGAATTCGCGAGATCACTCTCGACCGCCGCGAGATCACCCTTGATCCACCTTTCGTGGCGAATTGGGATCCCACCCCGCGCACCACCTTCGAAGCCACGTTGGTGACCGTTCGAACCGAACAAGGGATAACCGGTTACGGCTCTGGTGACACGATGGTTGGCTTCGAGGCCTACCAGCATTTATTCATCGATCAACCTCTGATGGCGATGGATCGACACGTGCGTGCACTCGAGACGATCACATTCCACGCCGGGCGCTACTGGCCATTGGAGGCTGCGCTGTGGGATGCCATCGGCAAGAGCCTCGACGTGACGGTTGCCGAACTCTTCGGGGGCCACACCGACTCCCTACCGCTGTACGCCTCGACCGGAGCTGTGGCTGATCCACACGAACGGGCGCAGATGTGCATGGGCTTGCAAGAAGAGGGATTCAGTGCGGTGAAACTGCGGATCAACGAACGCGATCTCGCGGGAGGACTACGCACTATCGAGGCCGTGCGGTCCGCGGTCGGTGAGGACTTCGAGATCATGGTCGATCTCAACCAGTCCTGGCGCATGCCCGGGGACACCCGGCGTGGCTTAGACGCGGTGGACGTTGCCGATTTCTTGGATCGCTGCCAGGACTACCGGCTCTTCTGGGTTGAAGAACCACTGCCCCTGGAGGACGCCACCGGCTTGTCCCTGATTCGCGGGCGGGGGCCACGGCTAGCCGGTGGCGAAATGGTCCGCACGTGGCCTGAATTGGCGCGGCTTGCTCACGAGGGGGTGCTCGACGTCCTCCAGCCGGATGTGGTGCTTGCTGCGGGCATGCTGCGCATGCGCGCGCTCACTGATCTGCTCCGCCCGGCAGGACGCCACTTCACCCCGCACACCTGGAGCAACGGAATCGGCTTACTCGCCAACGCCCACGTAGCAGCAGGGGTTGGTGCCGGTCCCTTCCTGGAGTTCCCTTACGACCCTCCCACCTGGACGATCGAGCGCCGCGACTTCGTGTTGGCCGAACCCGTGGCCGCCCGCAACGGACGCTTGGAGATCCCCCCCCGCCCTGGCTTGGGATTCACCCCCAACCCGGAACTGTTTCCCCGAACATTGGAGTCTTCATGAGTACCGATTGGCACGAGCGTTCCCGACTTCTCACGCCGAACACCCAAGCGTTCATCAATGGCCGCCGGCATGACACGGATGAGGCCTTTACCACCACCACTCTTGCGACCGAAGGACTCGAAATCGCCGAGTGCAGCGACCACGATGTGGATCTGGCGGTTCGCTCGGCACGGTCGGCATTCGACGACGGCCGCTGGCGTGACCTATCTCCCGCGGCCCGCAAGAAGCGAATGCTTGCCTTCGCTGACTTGATCGACCTCAACCGCGAAGAGCTCGCACTGCTCGAAACGATCGACGTTGGTAAGCCGATCGGCGAGTCACTTCGCGTGGATGCCCCCTCGGCCGCTCAGACCGTGCGTTGGTACGCCGAAGCCATTGACAAGCGCTATGACGAGATCGCGCCTACAAGCCCCGATGCCATCGCCCTGGTGACCCGCGAGCCCCTCGGCGTGATCGGGGCTGTCGTTCCGTGGAACTACCCAATGATCATCTCCATGTGGAAGGTGGCACCGGCTCTGGCGATGGGCAACAGCGTGGTCCTCAAGCCTGCTGAGCAATCGCCCTTGACAGCGATCGCCCTGGCCAATTTGGCATCGCAAGCCGGTATCCCCGATGGAGTGTTCTCTGTCATTCCCGGCCGGGGCCCCACCACCGGCCGGGCGCTGGGGCTTCACCCGCACGTGGACAAAATCGCTTTCACGGGAAGCCCGGAGACCGGCGCTCGATTCTTGGCCTATGCCAGTGAATCGAACCTCAAGCAGGTCGCTCTCGAACTTGGCGGGAAGAGCCCGCACGTGGTCTTGTCCGATGCCCACGACCTCGCTTCCATTGCCGAGACCATCGCGTGGGGAATCTTCTACAACGCCGGTCAAACCTGCCACGCCGGATCACGGGTGATCATCCATCCAGACCATCGAGACGAGCTCCTGGAGCACCTGCAGACGTTTTTGAACGGCTTTTCCGTGGGTGATCCCTTGAGCGAAGGCACGTCTATGGGGCCGCTTGTCGATTCGACCCAACTGGAAACGGTCGGCCGTTACGTCACCATCGCCCTCGAAGACGGCGGTTCGATTGCCGCCCAAACACCGGTAGCGAAGGAAGGCACCTTCTATCCCCCGACTGTTCTCACGGACGTCCCTACCAACAGCCGTGCAGTGCGAGAGGAAATCTTCGGACCTGTCCTCATCATCGAGACGGCGCCGGATGATGACTCAGCTATTACCGCAGCGAACGACACCGACTACGGTCTCGCCGCCGCCGTTTGGAGCCGTGACATCGGTCGAGCAAACCGCGCCGCCCGACGCATCCGAGCCGGAACTGTCTGGATCAACACTTTCGATGCCGCCGATATCGTCACACCTTTCGGGGGTTTCGGCAGATCCGGCTTTGGGCGCGATCGCTCACTTCATGCCCTCGATTCCTACGCCGCACTCAAGACAACCTGGACCGATATCAGTAATTGACATCCTCAAAGACGCGATCGCAGGATCCCTTCGACATCTTCGGGATCCACCGGTCGAGGGTTGTTCGAGGTGACCCGGTCAGTGCTGGCGCCGAGCGCAACGGAGGCAACCATGTCAGGATGCAGGCCCAAATCTCCGAAGGAGCGTCGAGCACCGATCTCCTCCGCGAATTGCGCGACACTC
>DASYOJ010000248.1:0-2897 GCA_036007925.1 Candidatus Nanopelagicales bacterium | reverse complement strand
ATCGGCGTAGGGTCTGCTCATGACCATCAACGTCGGTATTTACGAGGCCCGCACCGATTTCTCGCGCCTGATCGCCCTGGTGGAGTCCGGGGAGGAAGACGTGATGGTGACCCGGCATGGCAAGCCGGTTGCCCACATCGTCGCTCCGGAAGCGCATCTGGAAACACCCAAGGAGTTGCTCGAGTCCGATGCCAGACGCGCCCAGCGGCGTCAACGCCTGAACGCGGCGCGCAGGAGGTCGAGGGGCGCATTCATACGCCCACCGGCTGATCGCGACGAAGTCCTGAGATGGATTCACGAGAGTCGAGAAGACTCATGGACGTGATTTTGGATGCCTCCTATGCAGTCGAGTCCGTAGCCTTGGATGTGGATCGATTGTTCGACCAACTCGACGATCATGATGTGTGGGCCCCTTCGATCTACCTGGATGAATGCCGGAACTCGATGATTCGCCGCGTCCGGATGAAAGAGCTCCCCGCGGATCGACTCCTTGATGTTGTGGACTCCCTGTTGACGTGGCCAGATGCGGTCTTAACGCCGAGGCACGAGTTGATCATGGAATTGGCCATGGAGCATGGCCTGAATGGTTTCGATGCTGCATATCTGGCTCTTGCGCTGGAACGCGGCGATGCGGTGGCGACCTTGGACAAAGCCCTGCAGCGTGCGGTTGAAGCAAGCGGTCTGCTCGTTTTCTCTTAGTTCCTATGAGTCATTGGAGTGATGCATCGGTGGTTGAGGAAGAAGAAGATCGGGAACGCTACTACGAAGAACGGTGGCAACGTTGGGTCGCGGACAAGCAGAAGCTAAATGAAGCCTGGGGCGATGCCCCTCGCCCCACAACTGAAGAGATCCTGCAGTGGATCCGCGAAGGACGGGAGGAGAGTTATCTGCGCATCGAGCGGGCCATTGAAGAAAGTAGGCGCGAGCGAGAGCAGAGCCAGGAGGATCCGCAGTAGCAGGGTGCTCGTAGGGTTGGGCTAATCCGCCGACAGCCAGCCGGAGTGGAAGCGCGCAGGGCGCTTCGGAAAAGGAGCGTCTTGTGGCCGATCGTGTTGATGCCGTCGTTAATCTTTCTAAGCGACGCGGATTCGTCTTTCCGTCATCGGAAATCTACGGAGGTACCCGCTCGGCGTGGGATTACGGCCCCAATGGCGTGGAACTCAAAGAAAACGTGCGCCGGCAGTGGTGGCAGCACATGGTGCGTGGGCGCGACGATGTGGTGGGTTTGGATTCCTCGGTGATCTTGGCGCCGCAGGTGTGGGTGGCATCTGGGCACGTTGATGCGTTCGTGGATCCGCTCACCGAGTGCAAGCAGTGCCACCGGCGCTGGCGAGCCGATCAGTTGATCGAGGCGTTCGCGGAGAAGCACGGGCACGAGCCGCCCCAGGGTTTGCTGGATGTGGTGTGCACGAACTGCGGCACCACGGGCAACTTCACCGAACCGCAGAACTTCAACGGGATGCTGCGCACGATGGTCGGGCCGGTGGAAGACGAAGGCGCGCTGCACTACCTGCGCCCGGAGACTGCGCAGGGCATCTTCGTGAACTACCTGAACGTGATGAACGCTGCGCGCAAGAAGCCACCGTTCGGCATCGGCCAGACCGGCAAGAGCTTTCGCAACGAGATCACCCCGGGCAACTTCATCTTCCGCACCCGCGAGTTCGAGCAGATGGAGATGGAGTTCTTCGTCAAGCCCGGAACCGATGAGGAATGGCACGAGTACTGGCTGAAAAACCGCTGGGACTGGTACGTGGACTTGGGTCTGAACCCGGAGAACATGCGCTTCTTGGAGCACCCGGCCGAGAAACTCTCGCACTACTCCAAGCGCACGGTGGATATCGAATACCGATTCCGATTCGCCGGCAGCGAGTGGGCCGAACTCGAAGGCATCGCCAACCGAACCGACTACGACCTCAAGACCCACGCCGAGAACTCGGGTGTGGACTTGACCTACTTCGATCAGGAGATCGACGAGCGTTGGACGCCCTACGTGATCGAGCCGGCAGCGGGCCTGACCCGCGCGGTGCTGGCGTTCATGCTCGATGCATACGACGAAGACGAAGCCCCGAACTCCAAGGGCGGGGTCGATAAGCGCACGGTGCTGCGTTTCGACCCGCGGTTGGCTCCGGTGAAGGCCGCGGTGTTGCCGCTGTCGCGTAACGCCGATCTCACCCCGAAGGCCAAAGACGTCGCTTCCATGCTGCGCAAGCTATGGAACGTCGATTTCGACGATGCGGGCGCGATCGGGCGGCGCTACCGCCGGCAAGACGAGATCGGCACACCGTTTTGCGTGACCGTGGACTTCGATTCCCTCGAAGACCAGGCCGTCACCGTGCGCGAGCGCGACTCGATGGCCCAAGAGCGCATCGGCATCGACTCGCTGGTGGCGTGGTTGGGAGCCCGGCTTCCGGCCTGCTAGTCCAACCGGTCCACCGGACACGGAGCCGTCAGCGCGCTCCCGCATCCGGCGCACTCAGCGTCGAGGTAGTAGCCGACGATCTCGTAGTCCTCGAACACTGCCTTGATCGTGAAGATGTTGCTGCCGCAGTGCAGGCACTCGTTGGTTGGCACACCCCGTTGGTCGATCTGTGGGGAATCGAGTTGGTCTCTTCGCACGGTCAGTTGCCGCCGACCGCGCGCTTGAGTGCCTGGCCGGCCGAAACCTTCACCGCGGTGCGCGCGGGGATCTGCATCGTCTCGCCGGTCTGCGGGTTGCGGCCCTGGCGAGCGCTGCGCTGCACCGCCTCGAACGCGACGAATCCTGGGATCGTGACCTTCTCACCATTCACCAGCGCCTCAGTGATGGCGGACTGGACGGCGGTGAGTGCCTGGTCAACGTCTGACTGGGTGAGTCCTGCCCGCTGGGCGGCGGCGGCGATCAACTCAGAGCGGTTCAT
>DASYOJ010000247.1:0-2122 GCA_036007925.1 Candidatus Nanopelagicales bacterium | reverse complement strand
TAGAGCGTGCACGCAGGAGACACCGAACCCCGGGATTTCTCCCTGCGATCGGCAACATCATCAGATATCAGCCCTTTCGCCCGGTGGCAGTGAGCATCGTGTACGTGGTCACGGCGATTCCACGCGAGGTTAGCGATTTCGGCTGGACTATCGGCTTGGGGCTGCTCATCACAACCGTCGCGTTCATCTTCGCGATAATGCTGCCGCTGAACCGGGCGCTGGAGCGTTGGCCCGATCATCACGTGTCCATCTACCTCGTAGGACTCGTCCTCATACAAACGCCGACCGTTCTGCTTAACCCCCTGCGCGAACAGGTGACCGGAGAAGTGAGCACCGCTGGCGCCCTCCTGGTCACTACAGTTTTCGGCTCGATCGTGGTTATCGGGACGTCGTCGTTCGGTTCGTGGAACCGGACCCGTAAGGAAGTGATCGCCGACTTCCAACGTGAGGTGAATGAGGATGCGATTGCCACGCTCGCGCGTGGTGAGGCGCTCGCCAAGGCAACGATGGACGTGGCGCTGGTGCTGCACGGAAGTGTGCAGAGCCAACTTCACGCCTGCGCGATGACCATCGATGAAGCCGCGCGCAACGGCGATATGGTCGAAGTGAACCGAGCGCTCATGCAAGCGCGGGCGATCCTGGCGCAACCCGACCTTGATCGCATCGAGCGCCAATCTCGAACGCTTTCCGAGCTCATCGATGCGCAGACCGCGCAGTGGTCGGGTTTGCTGGCCGTGACGGTGAACACCGATCCTGCTTCATCGGGGATGAAAGGCCTTCGAGCTGAGCATGTGGCCGACATCGTCGAGGAGGCGATCGCCAACGCGGTTCATCACGGCGCGGCAAGGGCGGTGTCGGTGTGGATCGCATGGGAAGGCGAGCACCTGACGATCACAGTGCAAGACAACGGGTCGGGGCCAGGGGAAGGATCCCCGGGTCTGGGCAGTCGGTTGTTCTCCAGTTTCGGCGGCCGGTGGGAGTTAGACGCGCGCACAGATGGTGCCGGAGGTTCAGTGCTCACCATCTGTTTACCCACTTCGCATGCTGCGGAGTCGTTTTCTCGGTGATACTGCACCGAGTCCTTGGCGTGATCACCGTTCATAGTCCGACCGACAGGAGCGCCCATGCACATTCGCAGCACCGGAGAAGTTGAATTCGCCTATCCCCAGCCGGAGGTGTTCCAAGCCGCCGAGCAGGCGATATCTGAGATTGCGCACATGAAAATCGTCGAAGCCGACGGAACCGCCGGGCGAATCACCGTGAGTTCATCGATGAGCCTGTGGTCTTGGGGGGAGAAGTTAACCCTTGCTATCGACGCCGACGGCGATTCGACCACGACGGTGCACGTTGTGGCCGATCCGAAGCTGTTCACCAACGTCACCGCCGCGCACAAGGATCGCGAGGACGTGCAGCAGGTTCTCGATGCGATGCAGACGATCTTGGACGGCGCGTAAGCGGCAACGAACCTTTCGCGAGGTCTTGCTTGTCGTGAGTTTGCGGTCTACGACCGTGATGTGAGCGTGAGCAGCGTCGCCTCCGGCGGACAGGCGAAACGGAACGGCGCGTAGGGCGAAGTGCCGAGGCCTGCGCTCACGTGCAGCGCACTTCCTTGGTGCTCGCTTAGTCCGCGGGCGCGCTTGGTGTCCAGATCGCAGTTGGTGACCAGTGCGCCGTATCCGGGCACGCGCAACTGTCCGCCGTGGGTGTGCCCGGCCATGATCAAGTCCGCACCATCTGCAGCCATCGGATTCAGCACACGCAGGTAGGGAGCGTGCGCAACGGCGAGGGCGAGATCCGCGCCGGGGTCGAAGGGACCGGAGACGTCGTCGTATTTGTCTCTACCGATGTGCGGATCGTCCACGCCGCGGATGTCGATCTCGCGGCCATCGGCCTTGAGCCGCGACTTGGCATTGGACAGATCGAGCCAACCGCCCGCGGTGAGGCCTGCTACCAAGTCCTGCCAGGGAAGCATCGGTCGATTCGGCTGCAGACCCGAAGGACCCTGCAGGTAGCGCGCGGGGTTGATGGGCTTGGGGGCGTAGTAGTCGTTACTGCCGAGCACGAACGCACCGGGAATGTCGAACAGCGGCTCGAGGGTGTCGATGACTTCGGGGATGGCGTC
>DASYOJ010000246.1:0-4317 GCA_036007925.1 Candidatus Nanopelagicales bacterium | reverse complement strand
ATCGCGGCGAAACCACAGGACCGAAGCCATGGCGGCACCGTAGGTGGTGACAGCGCCCTTCGCATGTGTAGGGCTTGGTCACTAGCCTGACTTCATGTCCGCCGAGCTGCTGACCACGAGCATCGCCTCGGTCCCGGTCCTAGCGTTCGTGCTCGGTGTGGTGGGCGCCCTGTTGCGGGCGGATCTGCGGTTGCCCGATGCCGTCTACCAGGCCACCTCTATCTACCTGCTGCTGGCCATCGGCATCAAGGGCGGTGTGGCCCTGCGGGAATCGGACGTGGTCTCGGTTGCCGCTCCAGCGATGATGACCATCGCCTTAGGCGTGCTGATCCCGATCCTCGCGTTCTCACTGCTGCGGGTCATGACCCGGCTGGACGTGACCGATCGGGGCGCCATGGCCGCCCACTACGGGTCCACCTCGCTGGTGACCTTCACCGCGGCGCTGGTTTTCTTGGACTCCCTGGGCGTCAGCTATGAGGGTTTCGTCTCCACGCTGCTGGCCATCATGGAGATCCCCGGCATCTTGGTCGGCCTCCTGCTGGCCGGCTCCGCTGCCCGCCACTCAGGACGACTCAGCGAGACCGTGCGCGAGATCCTCACCAGCCGCTCCATCTTGCTGTTGGCTGGCGGCCTGGTGATGGGCTTCATCACCGGGCCCGAGGGCTTCGCGCGGGTCGAGCCGTTCTTCGGTGCCCCCTTCACCGGAGTCCTTGCCCTGTTCTTGCTGGAGATGGGCGTGCTGGCAGGTCGGCGTCTAGGCGATGTGCGCCGCGCAGGCGTGGGCCTCGTGGCGTTCGCCATCGGCTTCCCGGTGCTCGCGGGCGCACTGGGAGTGGCGGGAGGCACCGTGGTGGGCCTGAGCCCCGGAGGAGCCATGGTTTTGGGCGTGTTGTCGGCCAGTGCGTCGTATATCGCCGCCCCGGCGGCGGTGCGGTTGGCCTTGCCGCAGGCCAATCCCGGCTTGACCTTGACCAGCAGTTTGGGGATTACCTTCCCGTTCAATCTCATCGTCGGTATCCCGCTGTATTGGTTGATGGCCGACTGGCTTGCCACCATGATCGGAGGGTGATCACCGTATGAGCGAGCAACAGACGGGCGAGTCCATCGCCGGAACGGTCGTCTGCGTGACGATCGTTGCCGAATCGATCCTGGAGGCGCGGCTCGTCGAGGATCTGCGGGTAGCAGGTGCGCTCGGCTGGACGATCACTCCGGCCCGCGGCCAAGGCCCTAGGGATCGGCGGGTCAGTGAGATCGAAGGTGGGAATGTGCGTGTGGAGACACTTGTCTCTGCCGAGGTTGCCGAGCGCATCTGGGCCGTGCTCACCTCAGATTATTTTGCTAATTACGCCATCGCCGCCTGGACCAATGACGTGTGCGTTGCCCGCCCGGAGCGGTATGTCGGCTCGAGCGCACCACACGACACCGCCCGGTAACGTTCGACCTCATACGGGGGCGCAGGGCATGAAGGAGCAGCGTGAGCGATCTCATCGACACCACGGAGATGTACCTGCGCACGGTCTATGAATTGCGCGAAGAGGGCATCACACCGCTGCGCGCGCGTATCGCCGAGCGGCTGGGGCAAAGCGGTCCCACGGTCTCGCAGACGGTGGCCCGGATGGAACGCGACGGCTTATTGCATGTCGAGCGGGACCGACACTTGGAGCTAACGCCGCGCGGAGAGCGCGAGGCGGTGCGGGTGATGCGCAAGCACCGTCTGGCCGAATGCATGCTGGTGGACGTACTTAAACTCCCGTGGGAGGAGGTCCACGCTGAAGCTTGCCGGTGGGAACATGTGATGAGTGATGTAGTCGAACTGCGCATTCTGGAGTTGCTCGACCACCCCACGGTGAGCCCGTACGGCAACCCCATTCCCGGGCTCGCTGAGTTGGACCCTTCGGCCAGCGATGTCCTTGCTGGACTCGATGGCTTAGTGCCGCTCCCGGATGTGGTCAGCGGGGAACCCAAGCGCGTTCGCGTGCGCCGGCTTGCCGAGACCATCCAGACCGATGAATCGGCGATGACGAAGTTACGCCGCGTGGGTTCCAGACCAGGTGCAGACGTCAAGGCCTACCTCACCAGCGAGGGTGTGATGATCGGTAGTGGCGGGGAATACGTCGAGATCCCCACCGAGGAAGCTCGGCACATCCTCGTCGAAGCCGATGACTGACGCACCCGATCTGCCCGCGGGGCTCTCGTTGGCCGGACGCACCGCCCTTGTGACAGGGGGAGGAACTGGAATCGGACGCGCCTGCGCTTTGCTGTTGGCCGAGCGGGGTGCGCGGGTGTTCGTTGCGGGACGTACCGAGGAAACGTTGCGCCAGACCCAGGACATGGCAACGCCCGGGCAAGTGGAAGTCATCGTTGCTGATGTCCGAGAGCCCGATCAGGTCGATGCCGCGCTGACCCGCATCGTTGATGAAGCACCGCTCGACATCCTTGTGAACAACGCAGGCGGACAGTTCATCGCCCCGGCGGAGCAGATCCCCACCAAGGGTTTTCGCGCCGTGATGCGGCTCAACCTCGATGCCACCTGGTATCTCACGACCCAAGCCGCTGCGCGTTCCATGCTGCCGTCTGGTTACGGCAAGGTCGTGTGCATCACCATGACTCCGAGCCGCGGGATGCCGGGCATGAGTCATTCGAGTGCATCGCGCGCAGCCGTCGAATCCCTCGTGCGCACGTGGGGTGCCGAGTGGGCCTCGCGCGGCGTCCGTGCCGTTGCCGTGGCCCCGGGCATCGTGCACACCGATGCGATGGAGCGCTACGGCATCGATCCAGCACAGGTTGCCGCGATCGTTCCCGCCGGGCGCCTACAACGCCCCGACGAGGTGGCCGAACTCGTGGCCTTCCTGGCAGCCCCTGCAGGGGACTACATCACCGGCACCACACTGGTGGCCGATGGTGGGTTGAACGTCTCGGCGCCCTCGCCGCTGGCGTAAGCCTGTGCCACCTAGTGAACCGCCGGTTTGCCGACATCGGCTCCAGTAAGGCTGCGCACCTCCAACTCCGCCCACATCTGCGGATCGCTCTCCTTGGACGTGACCGTTCCTAGCCAGCCCATGAAGAAGCCGAACGGAATAGAGATCAAGCCGGGATTACGCAGCGGGAAGATATTGAGATCCATGCCGGTGCTCAGCGGGATCAAACTGTTCGAAGCGCCGGTGAAGTTCGGTGAGAGTACGAGTAGTAGCAGCGCAGCCCCGAGTCCACCGTAGATAGCGAACACTGCTCCACGCGTGTTGAACCGCTTCCAGAACATCGACAACAACACGGCAGGCAGGTTCGCACTCGCGGCGATGGCAAATGCCAGACCCACCAAGAACGCGACATTGAGCCCTTGGGAAAAGATGGCTAGAACGACTGCGACGAGACCGATGACGACTGTCGCAATGCGGGCAACGTGCACCTCCTCCTTAGAGGAGGCCTTGCCCTTGCGAATGACGCCACCGTACAAATCGTGGGCGAAGGACGACGAACTCGCGAGTGTCAACCCTGAGACGGTTGCCAAGATGACGGCGAAGGCGACCGCTCCGATGAAGGCCAACATGAAGCCGCCACCGATGCTGCCGTCCCCGCCACCGAGTTCGAGCGCCAATTGGGGTGCCGCGACGTTGCCGCTGGAATCGACCAGGGAGCCGTCGTCGTTCACTCCACGGCCGAGGACCTCACGTGACACGAGGGCAGCGGCACCGAAACCCAAGGCGATGGTCATCAGGTAGAAGAGCCCGATGTTGCCGATCGCCCAGTTGACGCTTCGTCGAGCAACTTGTGCTGTTGGCACGGTGTAGAAGCGGATCAAGATGTGGGGCAAGCCGGCGGTACCCAACACCAGGGCCAAGGACAGCGAGATCAGGTCGATCTTGCCGATGAGGGTGGCCCAAGAATCGCCGACTACCTCGGTGGCGAAGCGACCACCGGGTTCGAGGAACGCAGCCCCCTGGCCGCTCATCTCACCGGCTTGGTCCAGCAAAGAGTTGATGTTGAAATCGAAGTTGAGCAGCACCATGAACGTCATCGCCGCGGCTCCGGCGATGAGGAGGAAGGCCTGGGTGATCTGCACGTAGGTGGTGCCGCGCATGCCACCGATCGTCACGTACACGACCATCAGCGCGCCGACGGCCACGATGATCCAGTTCTTGGCAGCCGGGTCGGTCAGATCCAACAGCAACGCGACGAGCGCTCCGGCGCCGACCATCTGCGCGAGCAGATAGAAAATGCTGACGATCACCGTTGAGCCTGCAGCCGCGGCGCGAACCGGCTGCTCGCGCATCCGGAAAGCAACGGCATCGCCCATGGTGTAGCGGCCGGTGTTGCGCA
>DASYOJ010000245.1:0-5762 GCA_036007925.1 Candidatus Nanopelagicales bacterium | reverse complement strand
TTTTTGGGGCATGCCCTTCCGGGGGTCGTCATTGGCCTTTCCTTGGTCTTCCTGACGTTGGCCGTATTGCCCGTGGCCTACCAGACGGTGATCACCTTGGCCTTCGCGTATGCGGTGCTGTTCTTGCCGAAAGCAATCGGAGCCTCCCGGTCCTCGATCGCCGCTGTTCCGCCCACCTTGGAATCCACGGCGCGCAGCCTCGGGCGAGGTCCCATACGTGCCTGGTTCACCGTGACCGGGCGGCTGGCCTGGCCGGGAATCGCGGCGGGTGCGTTGTTGGTGTTACTCACCGCGATGAAGGAACTGCCGGCAACGTTGATGTTGCGACCGACCGGCTTCAACACGCTGGCAACCGAACTGTGGTCGCGGACCGATATCGAAGCTTTCGGCGATGCAGCCCCCTATGCGCTTGCGATGATCCTGCTGGCGTCGGTCCCGGCTTGGTTGATGGGTCGTTGGTTGGCGGGGACCCCGGGGGATGACACACCAACCGGCACGGAGCACGATGAGCCTGTGCATGCACAGCAGGTTGCCTATGTCGGAGAAGCGCGATGACCGCTGCACTGCAGCTGCACGAGCTGGTCGTTGGTTACGGAGGCGAGCCCGTGGTGCGCGGCGTCTCGTTGGACGTGGACCACGGAGAGTTCCTCGCGGTCCTGGGGGCGAGTGGATCGGGCAAGACCACGCTCCTTCGATCCATCGCCGGCTACCTGAGGCCAACTGCTGGGACCATCACCGTTGACGGTGAGAACGTGGCCGGACCGCACACGTGGGTTCCACCGGAGAAACGCCACATCGGTGTCGTCCCGCAAGAAGGTGCGCTCTTTCCGCAACTTGATGTCGCGGGAAATATCGGGTTTGGGCTGCCGCGTCGGGAGCGGCGAACCTCGAAGCGGGTCTCGGAACTGCTCGAGATGGTCGGGTTGGCGGGACTGGAGAAAGCCAGACCAGATGAGCTATCCGGCGGCCAGCAGCAGCGAGTGGCCCTAGCCCGCGCTCTGGCTCCGGCTCCGAAGTTGTTGCTCCTCGACGAGCCGTTCTCATCGCTCGATGCTGCGTTGCGTGTCGAGGTGCGCACCGAGGTTCACGCTTTACTCCGCGAGATCCAGACAACGTCCATCTTGGTTACGCACGATCAAGAAGAGGCATTGTCGATTGCCGATCAAGTAGCGGTGATGTCCGTCGGGCGAATCGAGCAGGTTGATGCGCCGTGGCGGGTCTATGAATCACCTTCGACCCTGGGCATTGCCCGTTTTGTTGGCGATCTTGTCGAATTGCCGGTGCAGCAGGTGCGCGAGGATTCCGCACTGACTTCCCTGGGGTGGGTACCGGTCATGGTCGAGGATCTCTCCACCCAAGAGCCCCTGAGTCTTGTCGCGTTGCGCCCGGAGCAACTCGCGTTGGTGGCCGACCGAACGCTGGGCGAACCGGACCAGGAGACGCAATCGGCAGTCGGGACCGTTGAGGTGATCCGCTACCACGGCCACGACAGCCTGACGACGGTTCGCCTTGCGGACGGGACCCCGGTAGCGGTCCGATCGGCTGGCGGCGCCGGAGTCACCGTGGGTGATCGGGTCCGTGTCGTGGTGACGGGCACGGCTCGAGCGTTCGCTGATCCCGTAGTGTGAGGGCCGTGCCACGCGGTGATGGACGCTTAACGCACGAACTGCTGCCCGGAGAGCGCGGGCCACAAGATGCCTGCGGGGTGTTCGGGGTCTGGGCGCCGGGCGAGGAAGTCGCCAAACTCACGTATTTTGGACTGTACGCACTTCAACACCGCGGGCAAGAATCCGCCGGTATCGCCGTGAGCGATGGATCGCACATCGTTGTCTACAAGGACATGGGGTTGGTGTCCCAAGTCTTCACCGAAGCCAGTTTGGAATCCCTCCAGGGTCACGTGGCCATCGGCCATGCGCGCTACTCGACTACTGGCTCGAGTGTGTGGGCCAATGCGCAGCCAACGTTTCGCGCTACCGCCACCGGCAACCTTGCGGTCGGACACAACGGCAATTTGACGAACATCGCAGATCTCACCGATCGCGTTGCCGAACTCGCAGCCACCTCCGGGGAACTGCCGATAAACGCTGGCCTGCACGCAACGACCGACACCGAAGTTATTTCCGCGCTACTCGCATCCCACCCGGACCTGCCGGTCGAACGGGCAGCTCTTGAGGAACTCCCGCATCTGCGGGGAGCCTTCTCCTTGGTCTTTATGGACGACGACGCCCTCTACGCCGCACGCGATCCGCAAGGTATCCGCCCCCTCGTTCTCGGTCGCCTCGAACGCGGCTGGGTTGTCGCGAGTGAAACCGCCGCATTGGACATCGTGGGTGCATCGGTGGTGCGGGAAGTTGAACCCGGAGAGTTGATCGTCATCGACGCGGCTGGTTTGCGTTCACACCGGTTCGCTGCGTCTGACCCCAAGGGTTGCTTGTTCGAGTATGTATACCTCGCCCGCCCCGACACCACGATCGCGGGCCGTAGTGTGCAATCTGCGCGGGTGGACATCGGCAAGCGGTTGGCACATCAACAGCCTGTCGAGGCGGACCTGGTGATTCCTGTTCCGGAATCTGGACGCTACGCCGCCATCGGCTACGCACAGGAATCAGGTATTCCGTTCGCCGAAGGCCTGGTGAAAAACGCCTATGTTGGCCGCACGTTCATCCAACCCTCACAGACCATCCGCCAACTCGGCATCCGATTGAAACTCAATCCGCTGAAGGAAGTGATCGCCGGCCAGCGCCTCGTGGTGGTCGATGACTCGATCGTGCGCGGCAACACCCAGCGGGCGTTGGTGCGCATGCTGCGTGAAGCCGGAGCCGCGGAAGTGCATGTGCGCATCTCGAGCCCCCCGGTCAAGTGGCCGTGCTTCTACGGCATCGACTTCGCCAGCCGCGCCGAACTCATCGCGAATGGACTCTCCGTGAACGAGATCTGCGCCTCGATCGGTGCGGACTCCTTGGCATATGTGGACCTTGATGCCCTGGTCGAGGCCACGCACCAACCCAAATCACAGTTGTGCCGGGCCTGCTTCGATGGTGTCTATCCCGTTGACATTCCCGCCGAGGATCGCATCGGCAAGGAAGTCCTCGAGCAGATCGCCCGTCGGGTCGAATTATCCCCCGGCGGCGGTGCCAGCGAAGCCTTGGAGCGCGCCTGATGGCAGGTGGCAGTTACGCCGCGGCGGGGGTGGATGTCGAAGCCGGTGAGCGGGCTGTGGAGTTGATGCGATCGTCGGTCGCTCGCACGCAGCGCTCGGGGGTGCTCGCTGGACTAGGTGGCTTTGCCGGACTGTTCGATCTATCCGAGTACCGGCATATGACGAAGCCACTTTTGGCAACAAGTACCGATGGAGTCGGTACCAAGATCGCGGTCGCCCGAGCGATGGATGTGCACAACACTGTCGGAATCGACCTTGTCGCGATGGTGGTCGATGATCTCGTCGTGTGCGGTGCGGAGCCGCTGTTCTTGACCGATTACATCGCTACCGGTTCGGTGGATCCACAGCGGATGGCCGCCATCGTCTCGGGTATCTCCGAAGGTTGTGTCCAGGCGGGCTGTGCACTGATCGGTGGTGAAACCGCCGAACATCCTGGACTCATGGCTGTCGATGAGTACGACCTCGCGGCTGCAGGTACGGGAATCGTTGATGAGCCCGATCTGTTGGGCCCGAACCGAGTTCGAGCAGGCGATGTGCTCGTCGCGATGGCCTCCAGCGGTCTGCACTCCAATGGCTACTCCCTGGCGCGTCAGGTCCTACTCCCTGATGCCAGCGCATTACAAGAGCGTGTTGACGAGCTAGGCCGCACCGTCGGCGAGGAACTTCTTGAGCCGACACGTATTTACGCGAAGGCCTGTTTAGCCCTGGCGCGTGAACTCGATGTGCACGCTTTCGCACACATCACCGGCGGCGGACTGGCCGCGAACATCGCCCGGGTGCTTCCTGCCGACAGTGCCGCAGATATCGATCGGGGAACGTGGAGCCCAGCACCGGTGTTTGACCTGATTGCTCGGCGCGGCAGTGTCGAGCGCGCTGAAATGGAGCGCACCTTCAACATGGGGATAGGAATGGTTGCGGTACTCCCGGCAGGTGTTGCCGATCAAGCCGTCAGCGCCTTAGCCAACGCTGGTGTTGACGCGTGGGTGGCTGGCGTTGTCCGTGAGCGCAACGAAGGTGAGCAAGGCGACGCGCCCGCGAAGGGCGGCGATGGTGGTGCGGTGACCGTGGTCGGCCAGTACCGCTAGTTGTCGTCTTCCTCGTCGTCTGTGTCGTCGACGTACTTGGCGTACGGGTCCTCGGCGTACGGGTCGTCGAGGAACGGATCCTCGTCGGGGGTGTCGTCCTGGGACGACTCCTCAGAGGACCCGCCGCCGGCCAACTCCGCCTGGAGACGCTCCAGGTCGGTCTGTGGACCGCCGTACTTCAGTGCTCGTGCGACCTTGGTCTGCTTAGCCTTTGCTCGGCCGCGCCCCATGGCTCGACCCCCTCATCCGGTTGCCCGGTCATCGGTGGACGTGTACGCGCTGGGCCATCCGGACCGTGATCTCGGGACCACAACGAGCGCCCAGACTATCGCGTCACCGCCTGAGCGCGCATCAGCGGCCCCCGCTATGGGGCCGCCGCGATCCGTGCCTCGGCCTCTCGCTCGGCGGCGAGCACCGGGGTGATCTGCTCCGATCGAGCCCTGGCGAGCACGCTGCGGGTGGTGTCGAAGACCCGCTCCACCTGGGCTCGGGCACGCTCGATATCGGCTCCCTGGAGCTCCTCGGCCACCTGGATCACGCCACCGCAGTTCACACAGAAATCCGGCGTGTACACGATGTTGGCCGCAGCCAGTTCCTCGCCCACTGCCGGGTGGGCCAGTTGATTGTTCGCCCCACCACAGACCAAAGCGACGCCGCTGGCGGCGAGCTGGGGGACGAGTGAGGAAGTCACGAACCCCCCGAGGGCGTTGGGGGAGAGGATCTGTGGGCCGGTGGCCAGCATGTCGTCGAGGCTGCCGACCCAGCTGACCTGGCCTGGATGGGCCACATCCACAGCGGCCCGGGTGGCCGGATCGGGATCAAGGGCCACCACCGACGCCCCATCTGCCAGCAGGTGCCCGATCAAGCGTCCCCCGACCTTCCCGGCGCCGATTACCCCCACAGTCCGGCCCGCGAGATCGGCCGAGCCGAAGGCGTCCTGCGCGCCGGCGCGCATCCCGCCGTGCACCCCGACCGCGGTCAAGATCCCCGAATCCCCGACCCCACCGTTTTCGGGGGAGCGGCCGGTAGTCCAGCGGCAGGTTTCGCCAATGACATCCATGTCGTCAACCCGCATGCCGACATCCCCGGCCGTGACGTAACGACCGCCCAGAGAACACACCATGCGCCCGAACGCCAACAATAAGTCGCGTGGCTTATCCGATGGATCGTGCACGATCACTGCTTTCCCGCCACCGTGCGCAAGACCAGCGAGTGCGTTCTTGTATGTCATCGCACGTGACAAACGCAGTGCATCGGAGTACGCGGCGGCGCGGGCAGCGTGCTCGTCACCTGCGTGTGCATACGACGACATTCGAACTCCGCCGAGTGCTGGCCCCAACGCTGTTGAGTGAACAGCGATGACCGCGCGCAGCCCGTGCTTCTCGTCGTGGGCGATGACAACCTCTTCGTGTCCGTCGAAATCCATCCACGGATCAGCGCCGACTTCCGAAACCATGTCGTCACCCTAGAGGTCCGGAAAACTCCCCGATGCACGGCAAATCCCCACACGCGCAGGG
>DASYOJ010000244.1:0-6658 GCA_036007925.1 Candidatus Nanopelagicales bacterium | reverse complement strand
TGTAGATTGCGACCTTCATCGCACCAGCCGTGTGGTCGGCGCACAATGCGGCCAGTACCTGCTTGCGCGTGGCATCTTCCTTCAATGCCATGACATTCGGGGCTTGATCCCGATAGGTACTGCGCACCGCCTTATTCGGCTTGCCGTTCGGGCACACCGCGGGGCCGACCGTTCCGTCCTCGTACTTGGTCGACCCACACGAGGCGGCCTGCGCCGGGACACCCGTGAGGGACAGCGCTAACCCACCGACCGCAGCGAGAATTAGGCCACGGACAGTTGAATTTTTCGACATGCTCCCACCGTGTCAGATGATCGGCGATCCCTCAAGGTCATCACCGACATCGGACTTCGGTGGTTGAATGCGGGTCATGGAGCCAGAGCGCAGCGATGCGGTCCGGGTCGAGGTGCCGGCGCAGACGATCAACATGTCCATCGTGCGCACGGTCGCAGCGGCGGTTGCGGCCCGAGCCGAGTTGACCGTGGACCAGATCGAGGATGTCCGGCTCGCCACCGACGAGGCGATGTCCTACCTCATCGCGCATGCCGGCGCGGATGCGAGCGTGAGTTGCCTGCTGACCGTGGGCGGTGCGGACTTCCACGCTGAGATGAGTTGCGCGACAACGGCCAGCGAGCTCCCCGAACCCGAGCCGTTCTCGTGGACGGTGCTGACCGCCCTCGTGGGTTCGGTCGAGACCGACCTGCAAGGCGGACGATTGACGATGTCCTTGAGCGTCACGCGTGATCACTCGGTTTCCGCCTAGGGCTCTTCGTGACATCCGTATCCGCCGAGGAACGCCGGCGCGCCGAGGACGCGCTGTTCGCACGTTTGCACGATCCCGTCATCTCCGATGCCGAACGGTCGATGGTTCGCGACGAGCTCATCGAGATGCACCTGCCACTCGTGCGACATGTTGCTCGGCGCTACGCCGATCGAGGTGAACCGATAGACGACGTCGTCCAAGCCGGCAGCATCGGACTCGTACAAGCGGTAGACAGGTTCGATACCCAGCGCGGCATCGCCTTCGGCTCCTACGCGGTTCCGACGATCGTCGGCGCCATCCGTCGTCACTTCCGCGATGCCACCTGGACGGTCAAAGTCCCCAGAAAAGCTCAGGAGTTGCGCGGGCAGATCGACGCCGCGCACGATGCGATCGCGCAAGAACTCGGCCGCTCCCCCACCGTCGCCGAGATCGCCGAACGTGCCGACGTTGATGCCCAGGACGTACTCGATTCGCTCGAGATCAGCCACGCCCGAACCTTGCGGACGTTGGAGGCGCAAAACGACGACGACGTCCCGCTAGCCGAACGCATCGGGGACACCGACGCTGCGATCACCGGCGTGGAGGATCGTCAGACCGTGCAACGAATGCTCACCACGTTGCCCGAACGCGAACGCGAGATCGTCACCCTTCGCTTCTTCGACGGGTTGTCCCAATCGCAGATCGCCGAGCAAGTCGGTGTCTCGCAGATGCACGTCTCACGCCTGCTTCACCGATCGCTGCAGCGCCTGCGCGGCGAGCTCGGCGATTGACCACGCCCTACGGTGCGTTCGTGACCATTAAGGATTCATCCCCCGGACGGGCCAACTCGCTTAGTGGGGACCTGAAGCGGTTGGCGTCGTGGTGGGGCGAGCACCGCCCAAGCCCCGTCAGGGACGTCCGCTGGCTGTCGGCCTCCGGCGATGAAGCAGAAGTCCTCGCCGATGTCGACCGCGCGATCGATGCTGGGGCGACGCTGCTGGTTCTCCATCACGAAGGAAACAACGACGACGCTGTCGCGGCGCGGGCGATCATCGCCGCGGGCACCGGATCGGATGCGTCGGCCGTGTTCGCGCAGGAACGTGACATGGACGACCTCACCTGGATGCGCGCGGTGGCCGCGATCCGCGATGCGAGATCGGCGGGCATGGCGGGCACTGCGGTGAATGCAATGGCGTCCGCGTTCATCCGATGCAGTGAGCGGCGCACGCCCGTCCTATTCGACGGACTCCTCGCGCACGCCGGTGCCCTGCAGGCGAACATCGAGGAACCGGGAATCGGGCAATGGTGGCTGCCCGCGGCAACGTCCACCGACCCGGCGATCGCGAAAGTCCAAGGTGAATTGACAAGGCCGCCCGCGCTGGATCTGCACGTCGACGGGCGCGGTACCGCTGGCATTGTCTCGGTGTTGGCGGTCTTGGACGTCGTGACGCCGGCCAACGAGAGCGGCGCGAGCACCGAGAGCTCCGCACTCGAGGCAGACGCCGGCAGCGACTAGCGCACGTGGCTGGGCACGAACGGTGCCTTGACCACGTCGAACGGCAGCTTCTTGCCGCGCACATCGACGAATACTTCATCGTCCACCCCGACCGAAGGATCGATGAGGGCCAAAGCGATGCCCTGCTTGAGGGTTGGAGAGAACGTGCCGCTGGTCACTTCGCCGATCTGTTGACCGGTTGCGTCGTAGATGGCCATGTGGGCCCGCGGGATCGCTCGCTGCGTTGCGCGGATGGCACGCAACCGACGAGTAGGCCCGGATTCCCGTTGGCGCATCAGTGCGTCCTTACCTCGGAACAACGCCTTATCCCAGCCGATCGCCCAACTCAAGCCCGCTTCGACGGGGGTGATGGACGGCGAGATGTCTTGGCCGTGCAGGGGGTAGCCCATCTCGGTGCGCAAAGTGTCCCGCGCTGCGAGTCCCGCAGGTCCGCCGCCATGGGATTGCGCCGCAGCGAGCAGGGCTTCCCACAAGTCGACGAGGACCGCATTCGGCGCGAAGAGTTCGAAGCCGAGTTCCCCGGTGTAACCGGTGCGGCACACCGTGACCGGTGCTCCGTGCCACTCGCACATCGTGAAGGCCATGTAGTCCATGTCGGTCGGCAGCCCGAGATCACCAAGCGCAGCCCGCGACTTCGGGCCCTGCACCGCGATGATGCCGTGCGTAAGTTGCTGATCATCGACGGTCACCTCGTCCGGGGCCGCCTGATGCAAGATCTCGACGACGGTGGCTGAGTTCGCAGCGTTGGGCACGATGTAGATGCCGTCGTCGTTGAACTTATAGACGATGACATCGTCGATCACGCCGCCGTCGTCGTTGCACAGCAGCGAGTACTGCGCTTGTCCGTCATCGATGCGATCCACATCACCCGCGAGCACCGTGTTGACGAACTGTGCTGCCCCCGGCCCGAAGATCGCCACCTTGCCCATGTGCGAAACGTCAAAAACCCCCACGGCTTCACGCACCGCGGTGTGCTCGGCCACCGTGCCGGAGTACTCGATCGGCATCTCCCACCCGCCGAAATCAGCGAGTTTCGCTCTCAGTGCCGTATGTCGGTCGAAGAGTGGGGTGCGGCGCAGCATGGGCTGACGGTAGCCGGGAAGCACTCGAGCGGTCACCGGATTACAGTTCCGGGCATGTCGATTCTCAGCCTCGCAACCACCAAGCCAGCAGCCACCACGGCCGATGCCCTCCTCGTTCCGATCACCCCGGGCCGCGGCAAGAAGATCGTCGTCCACGCCGAAGGACTCACCCCGGCGCAGTCGACGAAGGTCGCCGAGGGACTGCAGGCCGTGGGAGCCACGGGGAAAGCCGGAGAGACCAACACGATCCCGTCACCAACGGGAATCAAGGCGGCGGTAGTCGTCGGCGTTGGCCTCGGTGATCGGCGCAAGGATGCAGGCGGCGAGAAATTACGCCGCGCGATCGGTAACGCGGTGCGCGGCGCCACCGGTAAGCGCAAGATCGCGATCGCACTTCCCGACGACGACGATCAGACGCTCGCTTCGGTCGCCATGGCGGCGCGTCTGGCCGCCTACAGCTTCGGTGAGTTCAAGTCCGAGCCCACCTCGCCGGTGCGCTCGATCGCAATCTGCGTGTCGAGTTCGGATGCCGCCTCGCGGGCGATCATCGAGCGGGCGGAGACCGTGGGCGATGCCGTGTCTTTCACCCGCGACCTCATCAACACTCCCCCGAATGCCCTCGCCCCAGCCGACTTGGCGCAGGCGGCGAAGGACGCCGTCGCCGATCTGCCGGTGAAGGTGAAGGTGTGGGATGAGAAGGCACTCGAGACCGACGGCTGCGGCGGCATCCTTGGGGTCGGGAAGGGATCGAGCCGTCCGCCACGGCTGGTGCGGATGAGCTACTCCCCGCGCGGGGCGAAAGCGCACCTGGCCCTCGTCGGCAAAGGCGTCACCTTCGATACCGGCGGTATCTCCATCAAGCCCGCGGCCAACATGGACGAGATGAAGGCCGACATGTCCGGCGCTGCTGCGGTTATCGGTGCGGTCCGCGCGATCGCTGCGCTGGAGTTGCCCATCCAGGTAACCGGTTGGGTGCCGGCGGCAGAGAATATGCCCAGCTCCACCGCCCAACGACCCGGCGACGTCCTGACCACCTACAGCGGCACGACCGTGGAGGTGTTGAACACCGACGCGGAAGGTCGGCTGATCCTGGCCGACGCACTGGGAATGGCGGTCGAGGAGTCCCCGGACTTGATCGTGGACATCGCCACGCTCACCGGGGCGCAGCGCATTGCACTCGGGTCGCGCACCGCCGGGGTGATGGCCAACGACGACGACGCACGGGCCCAGGTGGTGGCCGCCGCGGACGGTGCCGGCGAGGCGATGTGGCCGATGCCGCTACCGGAGGACCTGCGCGCTTCGCTGGATTCCGCGACGGCCGACATCGCAAACATCGGCGACCGGCTCGGGGGCATGCTCTCGGCCGGGGTCTTCTTGGCGGAGTTCATCCCCGAGGGTCAGCCCTGGGTGCATATCGACGTCGCCGGACCGGCCTACAACGAGAAGGCCGCCTACGGCTACACCCCCAAGGGCGGTACCGGAGCAGGCGTACGAGCCTTCGTGGCGTTGGCCGAGGAGATGTCCCGCGGGTGAACACCGGGGACTGATGTCCCCGCCGCGAGACGTCGGTGAAAGGATGGGGTCGTTCTCAATTTCGCGCACAGCGAGTAGGAGTGAGCACGGTGCCCCACGCAGATCTCGTCATTCTCGGAGGGGGCAGTGGCGGATACGCCTGCGCCCTTCGTGCCGCAGAACTCGGAAAGTCCGTCATCTTGATCGATGCCGACAAACTCGGAGGCACGTGCCTGCACCGCGGGTGCATTCCCACCAAAGCCCTCCTGCACGCCGCTGAGGTTGCCGACTCGGCCCGCGAAGCCGATCACTTCGGCGTGCGCGCATCCCTCGAGGGCATCGACATGCCACAGGTGAACAAGTACCGCGATGGAGTGGTCGGCCGGCTCTATAAAGGATTACAAGGACTCATCAAGTCGCGCGGCGTGACCGTTGTCGAGGGTTACGGCCGCATGGTCGGTCCGAAGACGATCGAGGTCGATGGTGAGCAGTACACCGGTGAGAACCTCGTACTCGCTACCGGTTCCTACGCCAAGTCTTTGCCAGGCCTGGACATCAGCGATCGGATCATGACATCCGATCAAGCTTTGAACCTGGACTACGTGCCGGACCGGGTGATCGTGCTCGGTGGCGGAGTTATCGGCGTGGAGTTCGCCAGCGTGTGGAAGTCCTTCGGCTCGGACGTCACCATCGTCGAGGCACTGCCGCATTTGGTTCCCAACGAAGACGAAACATGCTCCACAGCACTCGAACGCGCATACAAAAAGCGTGGGATCAACCTGTCTTTGGGTGTCCGCTTCGCCGGTGCAACCCAAGACGATGCTGGTGTGCACGTCTCCTTGGAAGACGGCACCACCCTCGATGCCGATCTTCTGCTCGTTGCCGTTGGGCGCGGTCCGCACACCGAGGGGATGGGCTACGAAGAACAAGGCGTGGCGATGGAGCGCGGCTGGGTCCTCGTGGATGAGCGCCTGCGCACCAACCTGCCGGGAGTCTTCGCCGTCGGAGACATCACCCCCGGGCTGCAACTTGCCCACCGCGGCTTCCAACACGGCATCTTCGTCGCGGAGGAAATCGCAGGAATGGACCCGGTGGCGATCCCCGACATAAACATTCCCCGTGTCACCTACTGCGAACCCGAAGTCGCCAGCGTGGGGCTCACCGAGGCCGAGGCGATCCAAGCGCACGGCGCCGATGCCATCACCGCGTATGAGTACAACCTCGGTGGCAACGGTAAGAGCCAGATTCTGACCACCGCTGGTTTCATCAAACTCATCCAGCTCAAGGACGGACCGGTCATCGGCGTGCACATGGTCGGCTCGCGCGTTGGCGAACAAATCGGCGAAGCGCAACTGATCGTCAATTGGGAGGCCTACCCCGACGACGTCGCCACGCTCATCCACGCCCATCCCACCCAGAACGAGGCAATGGGCGAAGCCCACCTGGCCCTTGCTGGCAAACCGCTACACGCGCACTCGTAGTTCTCGCACCACTGGACAAGGAGCACACATGCCGGTCACCGTGACCCTGCCGCAACTCGGCGAAAGCGTCACCGAAGGCACCATCACCCGTTGGTTGAAGGCCGTTGGCGACACCGTCGCCGCTGATGAGCCACTCGTGGAAATCTCGACCGACAAAGTCGACACCGAGATCCCCGCCCCGGCCGCCGGCGTTTTGCTATCCATCGACGCTGATGAGGACGCCGTTGTCGCTGTGGGCGGAGTGCTCGGGGTCATCGGTGAGCCCAGCGAGGCCAGCGCACCCGCGCCAGCAGCACCGGCAACTCCTCCGCCAGCCGAGCAAGCACC
>DASYOJ010000243.1:0-5809 GCA_036007925.1 Candidatus Nanopelagicales bacterium | reverse complement strand
CCGCGGAGGAGATTACAAGGAGCGGACAGGCAAAGTGGGGGCGGCATCACGCCGCCCCCACCGATCGCGCGGAGGATAGGGTGCCTGGACTCGTGAGATAGGCGACAGTTGATAGGTGACACCTGAGTCGGGACATAGGTGACACCCTGGTCAGGCTCCGGGCATGTCCAAAGCCCGTGTCGCTGTTTTGAAGGTCGTTTCCCAGGAGCTGTCGGTGACGGCGGCGGCCCGCCAGTATGGCTTCAGCCGCCAGCATCTGCATCGTCTCTTGGCTCGGTATCGAGAAGGCGGCCTGGAGGCCGTCGAGCCACGCTCACGTCGCCCCAGAACTAATCCGCGCGCCACCACCGATGCGGTCCGTGCTCGCATCGTGGAACTGCGGTTGTCGTTAGCCAAGCAGGGTCTGGATGCTGGGCCAGTCACGATCGCGTGGCACTTGAACGCTGAGGGGCATAACGCACCAGCGGTCTCCACGATCCGACGCATCTTGCACGCCGCCGGACTGATCACCCCACAACCGCAGAAGCGGCCCCGATCGTCCTACCGCCGTTTCGCCGCTGACCAACCCAACGAATGCTGGCAATCAGACTTCACCCACTGGCGCCTAGCCGACGGCACGGACGTGGAAATCTTGAACTGGCTCGATGACCACTCCCGATTCCTCCTGGGATGCACAGCCCACACACCGGTCACCGGTGAGACCGTCACCAAGGAATTCCTCCGCGTCACCAACACTTATGGCCTACCGGCCTCCACCTTGACCGATAACGGGCGTGTCTACACCGCCCGACTCGGTGGCGGCCGTAACGCCTTCGAATATCTCATCGCTCTACTGGGCATCACACAAAAGAACGGCCACCCCGGTCACCCCCAAACGCAAGGCAAAGTCGAACGCTTCCACCAAACCCTCAAAAAGTGGCTCACCCAGCAACCACCCGCGGTCACCATCAGCGAACTACAACACCAACTCGATGCATTCCGCGACCTCTACAACCACCAACGCCCCCATCGCGAACTCAACCGCCGCACACCCGCCACCACCTACAACGCCCTACCAAAAGCAAACCCCACCTCCGCACCCTCAACCCACTACCGACTGCGCTACGACAAAGTCGACAAAGACGGAAAAATGAGCATCCGCCGCGCAGGACGAATGCACCACCTCGGCATCGGCAAACACCACGCCAAAAAACGAACACTCGCCATCGCCGACGACACCACCATCACCGTCATTGAATTCCACACAGGCGAGATCCTCTCCACCCACCACATCAACCCAGACAAGTCCTACTGGAGAAACACACAAAGAGCCCCAGGCCGATGGCCCGGGGCTCTTTGAAAGTCACCCATCACGCGACTCATCTGTCACCTATGACGCGACTCATCACATAGTGGAGGCTAGGGGACTCGAACCCCTGACTTCTGCCTTGCAAAGGCAGCGCTCTACCAGCTGAGCTAAGCCCCCGGATGGGACGCCGAAGGATACCCGGGCGACCACGCGGCCCGGACCGACCAGTACCGACTAGCGCAGGTCTGGTGCGGCCGTTGCCTCGGCCCACAGGTCCTGCTCGGCCTGGCTGGCCATGTACTGCCGGTAGACGAGGTAGCCGACTCCGCCGAGGACGGCGAGCAACAAAAGCTTCTTCATGGGGACTCCTAGGAGGCTCGTGACATCGGTGCGCTGACCCCACCATTGTGCCCCGGCGAAAGTGGAACTGACGAACCGGTCAGGTCCTGTCCAGGGTTTGCTGGGGATTTAGCCGAACTTGCCGGTGACGTAGTTGGCGGTGCGCTCATCCTTCGGGTTCGCGAAGATCGTGCGGGTCTCGTCGATCTCCACCAGCACGCCGGTGCGGTTGCTGGTCTCGTCCATCGCGGCCACGGTGAAGAACGCTGTGAGATCCGAGACGCGGGCGGCCTGCTGCATGTTGTGGGTCACGATGACGATCGTGTAGTCCTCTTTGAGCTCGAGCATGAGGTCCTCGACCTTGCCGGTGGACACCGGGTCGAGGGCCGAGCAGGGCTCGTCCATGAGGATGACATCGGGCTGCACCGCGATCGCGCGGGCAATGCACAGGCGCTGCTGCTGACCACCGGACATTCCGAACGCGTTGTCCTTCAACCGGTCCTTGACCTCATCCCACAAAGCTGCGCGACGAAGTGAGGACTCCACAATCTCGTCGAGGTCACCCTTCATACCCAGAATCCGTGGGCCGAACGCGATGTTGTCGTAGATCGACTTGGGGAACGGGTTCGGCTTTTGGAACACCATGCCGATGACGGTGCGCACCTGCACCGGGTCTACCTTCGGGCCATACATGTCCACGCCGTGGTAAAGCACGTCACCGGTCACGCGCGCTGTCGGGATCAAGTCATTCATCCGGTTCAACGAACGCAGCAGCGTGGACTTACCACAACCAGAGGGTCCGATGAAGGCAGTGATCTGGTTATGCGGGATATCCAAGGACACGTCCTTCACGGCCAGCATGTCGCCGTAGTAGACGTTCACACCCCGCAGCTCGAACGTGTTGACGCCTGGCTCGCGGGGTGCCTTTTCCGCCGCTAGCGCATCGGTAACCCCGAGTGCCGGAATACTCGTGGCTTCGTCGTCCGTTGTCACGGTGTCTCCCGTCGTTGCTTTGGGCATTACCAGGTCCTTTCGAAACGATTACGAAGATATATGGCCACCGAGTTGATCAGGATCAAAAGCACCAACATGACCACCACTCCCGCGGCCGCCAACGTCTGGAGCTCATCTTGCGGGCGCTTGGCGTAGCTGTAGATCATGGTCGGCAGCGTGCTGTAGCCGCCCTCGAAGAACTGCGGATCGAAGGTGACGAAGGTGACCGCCCCGACCAGAAGCAGCGGAGCAGCTTCACCGATGGCGCGCGCCACCGCCAAGATCACTCCGGTGAGGACTCCAGGGAAAGCGGCGGGCAGCACTTGCTTGGACACCGCCTGCCACACCGTCGCGCCAAGTGCGAGGGACCCATCTCGAATCGACGAGGGAACCGCCCGGATCGCCTCGCGCGAGGCCAAGATCACCGTGGGCAGCACCAACAGCGCCAGCGTTAATGAGCCGGCGCCGGCCACGAATCCCCAACTCAGGGGCCCGCGCACGATGAACGCCAGACCCAAGATGCCGAACACGATCGAGGGAACACCCGCCAGATTCTGGATGTTCAAGTCCACGAACCGGTTGAACGGATTCCTCGGGTTCGCGAACTCTTCCAAGTAGATAGCAGCGCCAACACCCAGCGGGACGATCAGCAAGATCACGCCGCCGATGACGTACAACGTGCCCAGGATCGCGGTTCGATAGCCGGCATTTTCGGGTGAGACGACCGATGGCACGTTGGTGAACAGGTTGATGTTCAATCGCGGCCCACCGGCGATGAAAGCCCAGGTGATCATCGCCACGATGGACAGCAGTGCAATCGTGAGCCCGAGGAGAAGAAGCGACAGGAAGATCGCCCCGCGGATCCGCTTTTTACGGTCCCCCGTGGAGAGCATCGCTTCGGTCACTTCGCGCGCGCCACCTACTGCTGTGCGCGTGCGCGCTGGCATCGCGACTCGAGACGAGTAGCCGGAATCGTCGGCCATCAGTCGTAAACCTCCCGGTACTTCTTCACCAAACGAATCGCAAGAACATTCATGGCCAAAGTCATGAGGAACAGCAACGCACCAACGGCGAAGATGCTGTCGTAGGTGATAGTGCCTTGAGAAATATCACCGGTTGCCGTGCTGCCGATGTAGGCCGTCATCGTCTGGATTCCCTGGGTGGGATCGAAACTCAAAACCGGCCGTCCAGCGCCGGCAACAAGGAGAACGACCATCGTTTCGCCAATTGCTCGCGAGATGCCTAACACGAAGGCCGCAATGATCCCGGAGATAGCAGCTGGAACTATCACCCGGATTGCAACTTCGAACTTTGTCGCCCCCATGGCGTAGGCGCCTTCACGCAAGGACATCGGCACCGAACGCATCGCATCGTCGGAGACCGATGCCACCAACGGGATGATCAACAAGCCCACCGTGATACCGGCGACCCCGATGGAGAACGGCCCGGTCCACGGCAAGAAGGGAGTCAATTCACGAATCAGCGGCGTGAGGACGCTGAAGGCGAACAGGCCAATGGCCACCGTCGGGATGCCCTCAAGCACCTCGAGGATTGGCTTGATGGACTTGCGCACCTTGGTAGGCGCGTATTCGGACAGGTAGATCGCCGACGCAAGTCCGATCGGGATAGCCACAATCATGGCGAAGAAAACAACCATCAAGGTTCCGACGACAATCGGCAGCACACCGAAGGAGGGATCGGCGAAAGCCGGGGCCCAGATGGTTCCGGTGAGGAATTCCACTATGGACACTTGCTGGAAGAAGCCGATGCTCGGGACTAAGAGGGAGATAACAATCCCTGTCGTCACAACCACCGACAGTGTTGCGGCTAACCACAGCAGGCCCTTGATGATTCGTTCACCAATGCGAAGCCCAGGGGCCTCCAGCGAACGGACACTTGGTCCGCCGCCGGAGACCCCTGGGGTGATGACGCGTGAACTCATGAGTTCAGTATTTCGCCTTCTTCTTCGATTTTCTTAGGAACCGGCAAGAGCGGCGACCTTGGCCAACTGCTCTTCCTTCTGCGCATCCGTCAGCGGCACGGCTCCAGCGATCTCGGCGATCTGATCCGAGTTATTGATGTAGAAGTTGAAGAACTCTACGGTCTCTGGCCGCTGCAGCGCCTTGTCACTTGCAAAGACGTACAACGCGCGACCGAGTGGCGTGTAGCTGCCATCTGCCACGTTTTCCGCCTCGGGAGCAACACAGCCGTTGCCGCCGTCAACCTCAAGACCCTTCACCAGATCCAAGGACTCTTGGTAGTAGGTGTAGGGCACGTAGCCCATCGCGCCTACGTCACCACTGATGGCTTGGACCGCAGCGTTGTCATCTTCACCGATGGAGGTGTAGTCGATGCGGATGTTGCCCTCTTCACCGTTGATCTCCTCGGTGAAGTAGTCGAACGTGCCCGAATCGGTACCCGGTCCGTAAAGAGCAATCGGGGTGTCGGCGAAGTCCGCCGGGATGTCCAGGCCGTCAACCTCGCCCCAGGTGGAAACGGTCGCGCCGTCGCCCCAGATCTGGTTGGCCTGCTCGACGGTGATGCACTGCAGCGGGTTGTCCTGGTTGACCAGCAGCGTCAATGCATCGTTAGCAACGGTGATGTTGTCGTAGGAAATTCCAGCTGCCTCGCAGTTGGCGATTTCCTCGTCCTTGATCATGCGCGAGGCGTTGTTGCCATCTGTCTCGCCGTTGCAGAACTTCTCGAAGCCACCACCGGTGCCGGAAATCGCAACCGTTGTGGGCACTCCCGGGTACGCCTGCATGAACAGCTCAGCAGCAACCTCGGACAGCGGGCCAACAGTGCTGGAGCCATCGAGGTTGATCTGACCGGTCAGTTCAGCAGGAGCCTCTTCGGCAGTCTCTTCGGCAGTCTCTTCGGCAGTCTCCTCAGGAGCCTCTTCGGCAGCGGTCTCCTCGGTGGTAGCAGCAGCAGTTTCCTCAGCAGAATCCGAGGAGTCGCTGCCACCGCAGGCGGCGAGTACCAGGGACATTCCCAAGGCACCTGCCACTACGGCAAGCTTTCGTGTGGACGTCATGCGTCACCCTTTCCTTTGAACAGATGGCCTTGTGGGCCTATGTGTGTGATACGTAGCGGACGTTAAGCAAGCCGCATAGACGGGTGACGTATCGCAGTTGAACGAACGGTTAATTGGTGATCTCAGTTCAACATACCTACGCAGGATGTGAC
>DASYOJ010000242.1:0-1551 GCA_036007925.1 Candidatus Nanopelagicales bacterium | reverse complement strand
CTGCGGGTCGCCGTGCCAAACAAGGGTCAACTTGCCGAACCGGCCCGGGCGATGCTGAATGAAGCCGGGTATCTGAAGAACGCCGGCCAGCGGGACCTCGTGGTGCACGATCCGGATAACGATGTCGAGTTCTTCTTCTTGCGCCCGCGTGATGTCGCGATCTACGTGGGGGAGGGAACGTTGGATCTGGGCATCACCGGTCGGGACATGTTGCTGGATTCCGGAGCCACCGCCGAAGAGCGCGTGGCTTTGGGATTTGCGCCGAGCACTTTTCGGCTAGCCGCCCCGACGGGCGCGCTTACCTCCGTCGCCGATCTTGCAGGCCTGCGTATCGCCACGTCCTATGCCGGCCTGCTGCGCGCCTGGTTAGAGACACAGGGCATCGAAGCCCGCGTGGTGCACCTCGACGGAGCCGTAGAGAACGCCGTCGCACTCGGCGTTGCCGATGCCGTTGCCGATGTGGTGGCTACCGGAACCACCTTGCGGCAAGCCGGTTTGGAAATCATCGGTGAACCGATCTTGCACTCCGAGGCCCTTGTGGTTTGTTGCGGGGATTCCGAACACAAAGATGATCCGGCGATCGAAACCTTCCTGCGACGTCTGCACGGTGTGATGGTGGCCCGTTCCTACGTGCTCGTCGACTATGACATCCCCAATGAACACCTTGATCGCGCATGTGCGATCACTCCTGGCATCGAATCGCCCACGGTGGCTCCCTTGCATGATCAAGCGTGGTCTGCGGTGCGGGCGATGGTGCCGGCTGCGGATGTGCACAAGGTGATGGATGACCTTTATTCCCTTGGTGCTCGCGGGATTTTGGTCACCGACATCCACGCATGTCGACTGTAAGGCCCGCGTGTTAGTCGACCGTCACGTTCTTGCGTAACCTCAGGGCCGCGAGTCCCTGTAGAAGAGCAACACCGGCTAGCAGCGAGAACACCAGCGGCCACGAATCGGCTGCATCCATGATCGCGCCGGCCACGAACGGCCCGAAGGCAGCAACGGTGTAGGTGACAAAGAAGGCCATTGCGGTCAATCGGGCCGAGGACGCGGCATCGACGGAGTACTCACTGAGTAGGCCCAACGCCATCGCGAAGCTGCCGCTCAACGTGAACCCGACGAGGGCAAGCACGAACGGCGGCGCGAAGCTTGGAGCGATTCCGATCGCCGCGATCGCCGCCGCGCACACCAGCACGCTCGTGGTGAACAAGGTCCGGCGATACGGCAGTCGATGCGAGAGCGAGGGCAAGACAAGCGCACCGGCGATCTGTGCTGCGGTGAAGACTCCGAAAAAGACTCCCGCAACCGCAGCGGTATATCCCCGCTCAGCGTAAGACGGGGCTATCCACGCGAGTGCACTGTAGAACACGATCGAGTTCAGTGTCATAAAGGCTGTCAAAGACCAGGCGATTGGACTGCGCCACGGCAGGTCGCGCAATCGCGGTGTGTTGGCCGGGCGATCGTCGCTGGCAACACCACGTTCCAACAGGCTCCAAGCCACAAGCGCCACGACTGCCGGAATCGCCCAGAACGCCAGCGCGCGATTCCACC
>DASYOJ010000241.1:0-3152 GCA_036007925.1 Candidatus Nanopelagicales bacterium | reverse complement strand
GGGTGTGGAGCTGGCATCACGGACCGGCTCGGTCGAGGCGTCGGAGGAATCGGTGACCACGACGGCGGCTTCGATATCGCGGGCGCCGGCCGCAACCGCTTGGGCGATGGCGAGCTGCAGTGCGCTGAGCGAGGCTGAGGGTAGATCGACACTGGCACCGCTGTAGGAGCGACCGGTGTCATCGCGAACCGCAGCACCCTCGAGGGCTTGGATGCGACCGCGTGCTTGACGGGCCAACGCCACAAGCTTGGCGTCTTCTTCGCTCAGGTCAGTCATCGGTCAGTCATCGTCGGAGGTGCCCGATGATTCGTTCGGCTGCGCGATGTGGGTGGCCAAGATCGTGCCGATGAGGTTGCGGCGGCCGGCCCCGCGCTCGGCAAGCAGTTGCCAGCCGTCTTCCACCACTTCAGCATCGGGGATCGGCACGCGTCCGAGCCGTTTGGCCATCAGACCCAACACCGTGTCCACCCCCTCATCTTCAGAATCAACCTCGATTCCCACGAGGTTGGCGAAATCATCGATGTTCATCCGCGCCATGACGCGGTAACTATCTTCATCGAGTCGAGTGACTTCCGGAGCCGCGGTGTCGTACTCATCGGCGATCTCCCCCACGATTTCTTCGAGGATGTCCTCGATGGTGACCAGGCCAGCGGTGCCGCCGTACTCGTCCACCACGATCGCCAGGTGCACGCGCGCAGTTTGCATATCGCGCAGTAGTTCATCGGCTGGTTTGGAATCGGGCACGAAGTACGCCGAGCGCATACGTGACTCGACGTCTTCAGCCCGCTCGGCGTCATGGTGTTCGAAGGTCCGGCGCACCATGTCCTTCAGGTAGACCACACCCACGATGTCGTCGGCGTTTTCACCGATGACCGGAATCCGCGAGAACCCCGAGCGCAAACTCAAACTGATGGCTTGCCGCAGTGTCTTGTGCTTTTCGATGAAGACCATTTCGGTGCGCGGCACCATCACCTCCTTGGCGAAGGTGTCCCCCAGATCGAAGACCGAGTGGATCATCTTGCTTTCGTCGTCTTCGATCAGCGCGTCGGCACGGGCCAGATCGACCATCTCGCGAAGTTCGGCCGCGGTGTCGAAAGGACCATCCCGAAAGCCCTTGCCCGGAGTGAGCGCGTTACCGACCACAATCAACAAGTTGGTGATCGGACCCAGCACGCCGGCTAGGAAGCGCGTGGGTCGAGCAGCGATGAGAGCGATGCGGTCTGCGTGCTGCCTGCCCAGCGTTCGAGGCGCAACACCCAGGCCTACATAGGCGATCACCACCATGATGGCGATCACTACGAGCATGGCCAGCCAGGTGGACCAGCCATCATTGGTAGTCAGCGCCCGCACGGCCACGTAGCCAACGATGATCACGGCCGTGACATTTGCGATGGTGGACAAGAAGAACAACACGTTCACATAGCGCGCACGATCTTCCAAGATCGGCAACAACCGCTCAACCTTCGCTTGGTTGCCGTTGCCCTCCTTGCGCAATTCATCCAGGCGAGTACGCGAGACGCGAGTGATCGCCGTTTCCGCCGAGATCAAGAATCCCGAGAAGACGATCAAGACGGCGGCAGCTACCAACAGCCACAGGCTCATCGGGCCACCTGCCAACTATCGAGAAGTCGGTCCTGCAAGGTGAACATCTGCTCGTAGTCCTCCTCGGTGGCGTGGTCGTATCCCAGCAGATGCAACAGGCCGTGGACGGTAAGGAACTGCATGTGTTGGTCCAAAGTCCGATTCGCCTGCTGCGCGTCGGGCTTTGCGTACTCCGGGCACAGCACGATATCCCCGAGAACTCCGGGGCCGGAGGGGTTTTCAGGAGAACCGGGAGTGAGTTCATCGATCGGGAAGCTCAAGACGTCGGTGGGGCCTGGTTCGTTCATCCAGTCCTCGTGCAGCGTGGTCATCCGCTCGATATCCACAACTGTGATCCCGAGTTCGGATTCGGGGTGGATGTGCAACTCGCTATATACGTGGCCGGCAAGGTCCGTGAGAGCGGTGAGGTCGAGCGAGGCGCCGGCGTCGTCGTCGACCGAAATACTCGGCAGCGTCATGGTTGTTGTCTGGCGTCGAAGCGGTCGTAGGCCTCGACGATCCTCCCTACCAACTTGTGTCGGACAACATCGTGGGATGTCAGGCGACAAAACGCGACATCGTCGATGCCTTCCAAGATCTCACTGACAATCCGCAGGCCGCTTTGCGTTCCGCCGGGTAGATCCACTTGGGTGACATCTCCGGTTACGACCATCGTGGAGCCGAAGCCGAGGCGGGTCAAGAACATCTTCATCTGCTCAGCCGAAGTGTTTTGCGCTTCGTCCAAGATAACGAATGCATCGTTGAGCGTGCGCCCGCGCATATACGCCAAGGGTGCGATCTCGATAGTGCCGCTGGTGATCAACCGGGGAATCGAATCCGGATCGATCATGTCGTGCAGGGCGTCATACAGCGGGCGCAGGTACGGATCGATCTTCTCGCTGAGTGTGCCGGGCAAGAAGCCGAGTCGCTCCCCTGCTTCCACCGCCGGACGGGTCAGCACGATGCGGTTGATCTGCTTGGCTTGCAGCGCCTGCACCGCTTTGGCGACGGCGAGGTAGGTCTTGCCGGTTCCGGCCGGGCCGATCCCGAACACCACCGTGTTGTGATCGATCGCATCGACGTAACGCTTCTGGTTGAGCGTCTTGGGCCGGATGGTGCGTCCGCGGTTGCTCAAGATGTTGGCGGTGAGCACTTCGGTGGGTCGGGTGCCCGAACGCATCATCGAAATGGAGCGTTCGACCGATTCGGCGGTGAGCGCCTGTCCGGTGCGCAACATGGCCAACATTTCGGCGATGAGGGAGTCGATGACACCGATGTCTTCGGCGGAGCCGTCGAGTGTCACTTCGTTCCCGCGCACCAAGATGTCAACGTCGGGGAAAGCACCCTCGATCAACCGCAGGTATTCATCACCCGAGCCGAGTAGGGCGACCATGGGCTGGGAGCCCGGGATCTCGATGATGGTGCGCGCGTGGGCATCGCTGGCAGGTGTGGTCATCCGGGGGGCCAGGAAAGGTTGCGACCGCCCAGGACGTGACCGTGGACATGGAACACCGACTGCCCGGCGCCGGCTCCGGTGTTGAAGACCAACCGGTAGGCATCGCCGATTCCCT
>DASYOJ010000240.1:0-2516 GCA_036007925.1 Candidatus Nanopelagicales bacterium | reverse complement strand
TTGCGGGAGATGACCATCCCGAGGGCTCCGATAACCGCCAGGGTGCCGCTGATCCAAAAGACGATCGCTTCTCCGGTGCCTACTTCACCACCGGTCATGAGGCGTTCTCGACGTCCTCGCCCGAGGAGGCGTTCGTGTGTTGTTCTGACTGTGTATCTAGCACCGCTCCGGTGACCTTGTTCGCGTAGTAGTCCTGCTCGTTGGTGCCCGGCACCATGGGGTGGGGCGGCGCAACCATACCGGGCAGCATCGGAGCAAGGAGTTGGTCCTTCTCGAAAATGAGATCGGCCCTACTGCTGTCGGCAAGTTCGTACTCGTTGGTCATCGTCAAAGCCCGGGTGGGACAGGCCTCGATGCACAGCCCGCAGAAGATGCAGCGTAGGTAGTTGATCTGGTACACGCGTCCGTATCGCTCCCCAGGGGAGTAACGACCGTCTTCGGTGTTGTCTGCGCCCTCTACATAGATGGCATCCGCCGGGCAGGCCCACGCGCACAGTTCGCAACCGATGCACTTCTCCAGGCCATCGGCCCAGCGGTTGAGCTGGTGCCGACCGTGATAGCGGGGCTTGGTCGGCTGCTTGTCCTCGGGATACTGCTCGGTGACAACTTTCTTGAACATGGTCCCGAAGGTCACGCCGAACCCACGTACGGCTTGCGGTAGCTCAGGCATGCGGATCCTCTTCCTCTGGTTCAGTGGAGTCGGTTAATTCCGCGGTGCCCGAAACCGTAATTGTCGAGCGACGTGGTGTGTATTCGAAGCGCTGACCCGGCAGCGGTGGAACGGGATGACCGGTCGAAGCTGCCGTGAGTACTTCACTGGCCCGGCGAGCGTGCTCTTCTTCGGCCTGTGCTCGCTTGTCCGCACGTCGATCCGAACGCACTTGCAACAGCCATGCCGCAGCAAGCAGTACCGCGATAGAAACCGCGCCGACCACGAGCAACTCGGTGTTGGTCAACGCCACGTCGCTGCGGAACAGACGCGCAATGGAAACCACCACGATCCAGATCAAGGCGACGGGGATGAGCACCTTCCAGCCAAACTTCATGAATTGGTCGTAGCGCAAGCGCGGCAAGGTCCCGCGCAACCAGATGAACACGAAGATGAACAACTGGACCTTGATGACCCACCACAGCACCGGCAACCAGCCCGAATTGGCGCCGTCCCACAAGGACAGTGGCCACGGGGCCAGGTAGCCACCAAGGAACAAGGTGGTGGCCAGCGCGGAGACAGTGACCATGTTGATGTACTCGGCGAGGAAGAACATCGCGAACTTCAGCGAGGAGTATTCGGTGTGGAAACCACCGACGAGCTCTCCCTCGGCCTCAGGGAGGTCGAAGGGGGCGCGGTTGGTCTCCCCCACCATCGAGGTGACGTAAATCAAGAAGCTGGGGAGCAAAATGACCGCGAACCAGATGGGCTGTTGGGCGAGCACGATCTGCGAGGTCGACATCGACCCGGCGTAGATGAACACCGCGACGAAGGACAGGCCCATCGCGATCTCATAGGAGATCACTTGCGCGGTCGAACGCAGCCCACCGAGCAGCGGATAGGTGGAGCCAGAGGACCAACCCGCAAGTACGAGTCCGTAGACGCCGATGGAGGCGATAGCCAGGACGTAGAGCACCGAGACCGGGAAATCGGTTAGCTGCAACGGGGTTTCGACCCCGAAGATCGACACCGTTGGGCCGAAAGGAATCACGGCGAAGGCGATGAAGGCGGCGGTAGCGGAGATCACCGGAGCGATCCAGTACACACCCACGTGCGCGGCTTTGGGGATGACCTCTTCCTTGAATGCGAGTTTGAACCCGTCCATCAAGGACTGCAGCAAGCCGAACGGGCCTACGCGGTTGGGGCCGATGCGGTTTTGCATCCGGGACACCACGCGGCGCTCCCACCAGATGGTGAACAAGGTAAGCAAGACGAGCAGCGCGAAGATGGCGACGGCCTTGCCGATCACCAGCCACCAGGGGTCGGAGCCGAAGATGCCGAACTGGCCGTCGGTCATGTAGTGCCTCCCCCGGTGATGCGGACGGTGTGACCGTAGCCGACACCGAGATCGCGGTAGACCCGGCAACCCTGCGAGTTCATCGGCGCCCACACGACGCCGTCCATCATCGAATCATCGAGTTCGACGGGGAGGGTGACGAAGCCGCCGGGGCCCTCGAGGCGGACGTGCGTGCCGATCGAGTGTTGCTGCGCAGTCCCTGGTGACATCCGAACAACGGTGGGGCGAGCAGTAGCCGCGAGGTGCGGGTCGCCTTCTTGCATGACACCGAGGTCGAGCAGCAGGCGCCAGGTATCCAGTCGAATTCCGGGCTCCGAAGACGCCGGCGCCGTGGCGGTGAAAGGCGCGCGAGAACCGTGCCAGGGTCCAAGGCGCCCGAGTTCTGCGCGGATGTCACCCACCGATGAGGGCTGGTGGGCATCGAGCGCGCTGGTGATCATGCCCAGGACGTAAGCGTCCGAACCCATCATGGCGTCGCGGAAGACCTGACCGAACGGGCGCGGGCGACCT
>DASYOJ010000239.1:0-5348 GCA_036007925.1 Candidatus Nanopelagicales bacterium | reverse complement strand
GATTCGTGCCGCCCGAACCACCGCCGCTCACCGCCCCACCAGATGCCATCGCCCGCGCGGCGTGGATTGCCGTCATCATCGGACCCGTCCTTGCCCTCATCGGCTATGTCTTGGCGTTGAGTGCCTTCCTCGGTGGTGTCGGGATCGGAGCAACAATCGTCGGCTTCATCATCCTCATCGCTCGCCGTGACCGACACATTCCTCCCGGTGAGGACCACGGCGACGGCGCCGTCGTCTAACTTCTCGACAGTCGGTGTTCGTTAGGCACTCGCGCGAGATCGGCTGCACCCACGATTCCGGCGTCGTTGCCGAGCTCGGCGAGTAACAGCTGCGGCATCGGACGGTTGGCACCACCGAAGATCTTTTCCCCCAGGGTGCGCTGAGCGCTTGCCAATAACAGATCGCCAGCATCCGACACCCCACCGCCGATGACAAAGGCTTGCGGATCCACGATCGCGGTGAGGTCAGCCAGGCCACGTCCGAGCCACGTGCCCACGATCGTGAAAGCTTCAACGGCCACGGGATCACCGAGCGTGGCCGCTTCGGTGATGTGCCCACCTTGGACACCCTCGGGTGTTCCATCACCTAGATCCAGCAGTACCTGAGCCTCCGGGCGACGCTCGGCGGCCAGCGCGCGCGCCTCGCGAACAAGAGCGTTACCGCTTGCGTATTGCTCCCAGCAACCCAACCGACCACACCCGCATGGACGCCCCTCGGGAACGGCATTCAGGTGGCCGATCTCCGCAGCTATTCCATGAGCGCCGCGCATAACCTGACCGTCCACCACGATCCCCCCGCCAATACCCGTGCCGACCGTGACCATGACGAGGTCATCGAACCCCGTTGCCGCGCCGAACCGCTTCTCCGCCCAGGCCGCCGCAGCGCCGTCGTTCTCAACAACCACGGGCAACCCCGTGGCTCCTTCGATGACTGCGCGCACGGGCACCTGCACCCACGCCAGATTCGGCGCGAAGTAGACGTTCGAGCGCCGTTGATCCACCCCACCGGCAACCCCGATGCCTACTCCGACGATGGCGCCGTCTACCTCTGACTGCAACTCCTCGACCACGGCCGCCACTTCGGCGAGTACCGCTCCCGAATCGTGTCGAGGTGTGGGTCGGCGCGCGGTGCGCAGGATGCTTCCACCCGCGTCCACCACTCCCGCGGCGATCTTGGTGCCGCCGATATCGACACCAATGGTCACGCCCCCGGCCACGGCTGATGTCTGGCTTGCCATCGTCTAGGCCCGACGCACCGGCAACCAGCGCACGCGCGGCAACTGAGTGGGTTCTGCAGTGGGTTGCGAGATTGCTTGCAACCCCACGAGCGCTTTACACACCAGGCAGTCGGGATGGTCGACAGGGTCTTTGTGGTCGGCGTGTTCGCTGGCACCTGAGGCCGTCCACCACTCCCCCGCGAGGCCCCCGATCACTCCCAAGAGCGACCAGGTATCCCCGCCAGCAGGTGTGTCACCAGGAGTCGAATCCTCATTCGAGTCAGACAGCCACCACGGCGGCCGATCCATGTCCTCACTCATGAAACCTCCTGACCGCTGCCATCTTGCCGGGGCCACTGCCCGTCAACGGCGTGAAACTCCACCGCGATGGTGTCGCCGGCCACTACGACATCGCTCGCACGGCACCGGCGCAGTGTTGGCTCGACTTCCAACCACACCGGTCTGCGCAGGCATTGCAGGACAACATGTGTTGTCGGGTAGGCCGTGTCGGCACTCCAGGTGCCAACTTCCACATCGGCTGGGTCGTAGGAGCTCAATCCAGGAACGGTAAACGTGAGCACGCGATTGCCACTCGCGTCGATCACCGTGCTGGATTCGCGAGCCAGGATGCCCGGTTCCGGGAACTTCGGGGCATTCCCTTTGCGCGTGCGGGCGATTGCAATGGGGTGCAGGTCCACGACCGCCTGATGGAAGACCTCACGTGCGTGCTGCCTGATGACCTTCGGCCACCCATCGCGCTTGCGGGGCATGGGCGCCATCACGACACCTCGGATGAAAACCCCGGCACCGCTCGCTAGCGCCACTTGCCTCTTTGCTACGCCCCACGCATCTGGTTGCGGCGCTACGGCCAGTAGCCACTCAATCGCCCCTGATTGGAGGGCGGACATGACTGTTTGCAGTCGGTCGGCGAGTGCCCTACCAGTCCGACTACTCCCGGATACCTCGGCGAGCAAACGCAGGGAGTGCAGGTCCAATATGAGATCAGCGATAGAACATCGACACGACACGATGCTTCGGGAAGCAGACGCCGTTTGTCTCTCCCACGCGGCAACCAATGCAGCAACGTCTCGTAGGGAGCCGATACCGGCGATCAGGTCAGCGCTGGTGGACTGAGCCCCGGTGATGGACAGCGCTTCGGTAATGGTCTCCAGGACATCACGTTCGCGCTCGGACGCCTCAGCATGCAGTTCGATCACCGGCGCATCCGGAAGTGTCCGGGAAGCCGACTCCAGCGCCCACGAATGACCGCTCGGGGTGATCGAACTAGCCAGCAGCACCGGATTCCACCCGTTCCTTAAGACCCTTCAACGCCGTATCCACGATAACTTTTTCAGCCTTGCGCTTGATCATGCCGAGCATCGGGATCTTGACATCGACAGCGAGTCGGTAGCGGACCGTTGTGGAACCACCATTCGGCGTGAGCTCGTACATACCGTCCATCGCCGTGACCATGTCCCCTTTGGTCAATTTCCAGGTCACTTTTGCATCCCCGTGCCAGTCATACTCCAATTCATAGTCATCGCGAATCGGGCCGGAGTCCAAATGAAAACGCGCATCCGCGGGACGACCGTCCTCCTCGTACACGCTCAGTACCTCGACCGAAGTGATGCCATCACTCCACTGCGGATAGGCAGGTAAGTCCGCGATCACCGCCATGATGGATGCGGGATCGGCCTCAATATCGATGCTGGATTCGGTTTGGTCGCCCATGGCCGGAGGCTACCTCCTCAGCGAAACCCCGGGCGCTGCGATTCACAGGTCGATCACGAAGGGGCGTTCTCGGCCGTGGAAGTGGCCAACATTCACGCATTCGGTCCGCCCGATGCGGGTGCGTTGAGCCAACGGCTGATGGACGTGTCCGTAGAAGTGATAGCGCGGTTGGTGCTCGCGCACGTAGTCAAGGATCGCCTCGGACCCGATCTCAAAACGCCGAGCCACAATGTCGTAGGTGAGCAATGGATGCTGCGCGGGGATGTGCGTGAAAAGCACATCGACCGGCCCGAGCGAGTCGAGTTTGCGCGCATACTCCTCGGGCTCGATCTCATAAGGGGTGCGCATCGGGCTCTTCAAACCACCACCCACAAAGCCCCACCTTTGCCCGTCTACATCGACAACCTCCGCGTCGACGATGCGGTGGCCGTCTTGCACGTAGTGAGGCCACAGTGATGGCACATCCACATTTCCAAATGTCATCAAAGCTGGACTAGGCATCGCCGCGAACAGCTCTTCATACTGCAAACGCACCATCGATTCCAAGATCGTCCAGCGTTGATCTCGATTGGTCACACCGAGGGCTGCCCATGCCGCATCACTGAGTGTGCGTGCGTCGTCGAATCGATTGGCGGTGCGCGCCTCGATGTACGCCCGAGCGTGGTCGGTCCCGAATAGATCGGCATAAATGCCGCGCTGCGGATCGTCGTAGTCGAGAAACAAAATGAGGTCGCCCAGGCACACGAAGACATCGCTGCCATCGGCAGCGGAGGCCAGCGCGTGTCCGGCGCCATGAACGTCGCTAACGATGTGAGTGCGCATCAGCCTCGAGTTCGTCCTTCATGGCCCACACGACCTGCTTCCATGCGAGCACGTGGCGTCGCCTCAACGCCTCCACCTGCGCACGGGCCCGTCTGGTGTTCGCGATTGTCCGCGGCGTCGTGGCGCTCCCGGGAACGGTGGGCTCGGCCCGCAGGTAGTAGTGAACGATGACCCCGGGTAGGTGTTCTTCGAGCCATACTTCGCTGGAGCCAACTAAGTTCCCCGCCACGGTCCAGCGCAAGCCCTCCTCCCCGCGATCCATGTACACCTGCACATTCAAGTCCGGCCACCAACTTTCCCAGCGACGAGCGACCTCGTCAGCCACGATCGGGCGACCAACAGCGATGAAGGACTCGTCGACGATGTCGATAGTGGGCTCCGCTGGGATCGGGGCGCGCTCGTGCATAGCCACAGCGTGCCACGGGCGGCTGGGGCTCGCAGTTACGACGTTCTCCTCGCCAGCGAGCCACCGATCGCGTACGGTGGAGTGAATTGGCTCACGCCGCATGAGCGGCTCGAAACGAGGGAGTAAGCGCGTGCTTAAGGAGTTCAGCGTCTCGGCCCTGGTGCCGGCCCCCACGTCGGGAAATATGACGGACCACATCGTTGAGAACGCCCAGACCAGCCCCAACCAGGTCGTGTTCTCCCTCCAGCGAGGAGAGGCATGGGTGGGCGTCACCGCCGGCCAGTTCCTCGCCGATGTTCAAGCGATTGCCAAGGGCATGATCGCCAGTGGCGTGGAGGCCGGTCAGCGGGTGGGCGTCATGTCTCGGACGCGGTACGAGTGGACCCTCGTGGACTACGCGATCTGGTACGCCGGGGCCATCTCCGTCCCGATCTACGAGACCTCCTCCCCCGAACAGGTGCAGTGGAACCTGATCGACTCCGGGTCGGTCGCGCTGTTCGCCGAAAGCGCCAAGAACAAGGCCGTCTTCGAACAGGTCGCACCCGAATTGCCCGACGTCACCCGGGTGTGGGTGTTCGACAACGACGACCTCGAGACACTGAAGGCCGCCGGCGTGGACGTCAGCGACGAAGAACTCGAAGCCCGGCGCGCCACCGTCCAGCCCGACACCCTGGCCACGATCATCTACACCTCCGGCACCACAGGGCGCCCCAAGGGCTGCATGCTCACGCACAAGAACCTGATGTTCGAGGTGGAGAACGTGATCGCCGGGCTCGACGAGGTCTTCTTGGCTCCAGGCTCCTCCACGTTGCTGTTCCTGCCAGTGGCGCACGTATTCGGTCGGTTGATCCAACTCGGTGCAGTGCGAGCCAAGGCTCGGTTGGGCCACGCACCCGACGTGAAGCAACTCCTACCGTTGTTGCAAAGTTTCCAGCCCACGTTCGTCCTGGCCGTACCGCGGGTGTTCGAGAAGATCTACAACTCTGCTCAGCAGAAGGCAACGGCCGAGGGCAAAGGCAATATCTTCGATAAGGCTGCGCACACCGCGATCGAGTACAGCGAAGCGCTCGATGAAGGTGGTGCGGGCCTAGGCTTGAAGCTCAAGCATGGACTGTTCGACAAACTCGTCTACAAGAAGCTACGAGCCGCCATGGGTGGCCAGGTCGAATGGGC
>DASYOJ010000238.1:0-3514 GCA_036007925.1 Candidatus Nanopelagicales bacterium | reverse complement strand
AGCGTCATTGAGGAACCGGCGGGACAGTTGCACGCGCCGGCCACACGATGCGAGTTCATCGATGAGTTCGGCTCCCCCGGGCGCGGCGCGCACCTCCTCGATCTCCTCCTCATCGAGGGTGGCCTCGAGCGCCTGGCTGAGGGCGGATTCGGCTTCGGCCCGGATGCGCCGATGCTCCTCGTCTCGATGATCACCGTCACCGTCAGCAGCGGTGCGGGCGGCGTGCGCAGCCTCGGCAACCACGATCGCACCGGCGGGGTCCAGTAGACCACTCGTGGCGAGCTCAAGAGCAACGGAGGAGCGGCGCAATAAATGAGCATCGAGGGACAGTTCGGCGGTGTCGATGCGTTTGTGCAGGGCATCCAGACGCCCCGCGGTCATCGATAGGTACAGGCCAAACAGACCAACAACAACGACGACGACTACCAACCACCACCAACTCATGATTGCTCCCTGTCGTCCTTGTCACCGCGGCGCCCGCGAATGAAGTTGGTTCGCGCCGCGAAACGGCCCAGTGCTTGACCCCGCAGATCCTCGGTCACCTTGTCGCCGGGCACCCGCACGCTGTCGTAGACATCGAGGACTTCGTCCACCACGGTGTCCCAGTCATATTGCTCGGCTCGCGCGTAACCCCGGTCAACGAGGGCACGGCGGGCTGCATCATCGGCCAGGACAGACAACACGGCGTCGGCGAGCGATCGCGGATCGTTGGTCGTGAACAGGCGTCCGGCTTTACCGTGCTCAAGAACCTGCTGGAAAGCCGGAATGTCCGAGGCGACCACGCAGGCACCGGCGGCCATCGCTTCGACAAGGACGATCCCGAAGGACTCTCCGCCAGTATGCGGGGCGACATAGACCTGCACCTCCCGCAGCAACTCTTGCTTTCGTTGATCACTGACCGTGCCGACGAAGGTGATCGCTTGATCGATCTTGTCGGGAATCTCCTTGCGGAAGTCCTCATCGTCGCCGGGCCCAGCGACGATGACGGTGAGATCGGGCACTTGGTCGAGAATCATCGGAAGTGCCTCGATGAGTACCGACAGACCCTTGCGGGGCTCCTTGATCCGGCCGAGGAACAGCAGTTCGCGGCGGCGTTGCCGATCGTGCGAATCCGGGGTGAAGTCCTTGACCCGCACGCCGTTCGGGATCAAGACGGCGTCTCCGCCGACATGGCCGATCAGCGTGCGGCGGGCTTCCTCACTGACGGCGATACTCCCGCGCAGTTTTTCCATCGCGGTTTGTGCAACGTAGTAGCCGGCGGTGAGCACGCGGGATCGATCGTGCGAGGAGTGCCAGGTGGCAACAAGCGGACCGCGCGCTGACCAGCAGGTGAGCAAGGACAAACTCGGGGCCAGCGGCTCGTGGATATGAACGATGTCGAAATCCCCTTCGCGGATCCACGCCCGCACCCGACGGGTGGCCTTGACACCGAAACTCAAGCGTGCGACTGATCCGTTGTAGGGAACCGCAACGGGGCGCCCACCGTCGGTAACCCAATCGGGAATCTCTTGGTCTTCTTCCACGGGGGCCAAGACGTTGACTTCGTGCCCGCGCACCCGCAAGGTGGTGGCCAAATCCGAAACGTGCGAGCGCACACCACCGGGCACGTCCCAGGCGTACGGGCACACCAGCCCCACGCGCATGCTCATGCCGGTACCTGCCGATGTCGATCGTCTAAGTCGGCGACCCAGACCTTTTGCAGCATGTGCCAATCCGTGCTGTGTTCGCGAATACCCGCTTCCCAGCCTTGCGCCAGCTGCTGGGTAACAGCGCGGATTCGATCGGTGCGCTCACCTTCGGTAGGCAACTCAATGCGATCGTGCACGTAGCCACGACAGACGTCACCGTCAAACCACATGGTGACAGGATGCAGCGGCACGTCGGTCATCATGGCCAACACTGCCGGGCCCGCTGGAAAAGATGCCGGTTCCCCGAAAAAGTCCACGCGCACACCGTTATGGCTAATGTCCCGGTCCCCCAGGAGCGCCACGAGTTTTCCCTCGCGTAGCCGGCGGGTGAGTTGGCGCAGCACGTCGCTTTCTCCGGTGCCCAAGATGTCCATGCCGAGTTCACGGCGGTAGTCCAGGAACTTCTCGAATAGCTTCTCCGGCTTGAGCCGCTCGGCCACGGAGGTGATGGAGCCGTACCTGGTCGCAGCCCAAGCACCGGCGTGATCCCAGTTGGCCATGTGACCGGGAATCATTAACGCGCCGCCTTGGTCCAGCGCATCGTCGAGCAGCTCTCGGCGCTCCAGAATGAACGTCTCTTCGATCCTGGCCTGCGGCCAGGACGGCAATCGGAAGGCTTCGCACCAGTAGCGCAGGTAACTGCGCATGCCTTCCCGACTCAGTTCACGGATCTCGCCGTTGCTTGTATTTGGATGCACGCGGCGCAGATTTTGCTCGAGTTGCACCACTCCCCCCGCGCCCCGGCGCCACAAGGTGTCGGCCATCTGCCGAAACACCGCGTTAGCCGCAGGTTCCGGCAATGTGCGGGTGACTTTCCAGCCGACGTCGTACAACCACGCGGTGAGCGACTGGCTCGCCGCCGTGCGGACAGATGCCACGCCCTCAGGCACCGCTGCCGCTTCCCTTCAGTTGGCGTCGCACTTCCACCATCCGCTGGATGACGGTGATAACGCCCGCCACACCCACGATCCACAACACCACCGGTAGTACGTAGGGAACCCCGAAACCGGTGAGCAAGATGCCGATGCCGGCCAGGATCAGCCGCTCGGCACGTTCGGCGATGCCGACGTTGGCTGTGGCACCGACTGCTTCGGCTCGCGCCTTCGCGTAGGACGTCACCTGCCCGGTCACCAACGCGAGCAGCCCGCCGCCGACGATCCAATAGTCCTGTTGGGTTGCTCCCCACCAGACCAACGCACCAAAGATCGCCCCGTCGGCCACTCGATCGAGCGTGGCATCCAGGAAATTCCCCCACGGTCCACTCGAACCGGTGAGCCGGGCCATCGTCCCATCGATCAGGTCGCTGAGTGCGAATAACGTAATCAGCACGATCGCCCAGATGAATTCCCCGCGCGGGATCAAGATCAGTGCACTGGCCGAGGCTCCGATGGTGCCCACGAGGGTCACAACGTCGGGACTGACCTTGAGTTTGACGAGCAACTTCGCCGGTGGATCAATGACGACGGCGGCCACTTTTCGAGCAGCGGGGTTGTTCAGCACGGTCAGGCGTTTTCGTCGTCGGTAAGACCCACGCCGTCTGTCCACGCCTGGGCGAGCAACTGGCGGGTGTCCTCCAGCAACTGCGGGATCACCTTGGTTTGGCCGATGATCGGCATGAAGTTCGTGTCACCGCCCCAGCGGGGAACGATGTGCTGGTGCAGGTGCCCGGCGATACCAGCGCCAGATAGCGAACCTTGGTTCATGCCGACGTTGAAGCCCTGCGCGGTGGCTACCTGGCGCAGCACGCGCATGGTGCGCTGGGTGAATTCCCCAAGTTCGACCATCTCCGCGTGGTTGATCTCCGGGTACTCGGCGATATGCCGATA
>DASYOJ010000237.1:0-14300 GCA_036007925.1 Candidatus Nanopelagicales bacterium | reverse complement strand
CGATCAGGCGTGCTTGCACATGGCTGTGCAGGGCGCGCGCGATCTCCTCGCGGAATCGATCGACATCACCGATTGCACTGCGGGCGGTCCATGCCGCGGCAGCTGACATCTGCTTGGTGAGATCGACCCGGCGCTGCCAGGCTTTCAGCCGCTCCGCGGTAATGACGACGACTGCGATGACCACCACAACAACGAAGGAATTCGCCAACCAGAAGATGAACACACCGGCGAAGCCATCGAGGACTTCCGAGGTGGCCCACCACACGAGCGTCACCATCGCCGACATCCCGCCAGCTGCCGCGATGGTCGCTGCTACGCCACGCCCGCGGCGCGTCATCGAATCACCGGTCAGCGCGAGAGACACCGGGAAGTTGCGCAGCAGGCTTGATCCGACCACCACAGCAAGGGAAACCGCAAGGATCACCAGCACTGACCCGTCGAGTGCGGCGATCACGATGCCGGTCAGCAATGTCAGGGCGATCGCCACCACGACTGGCACGTCGAAGTCCAAGCCTGCAACCCTTTCACCGCCATCTATCGATGCAGCACTGCCGCGCGCATGGGGAACCTCTATCTGCACACCGCCCCTGGTCATCGCGACTGTTCCATCCAGGTTCGCCACGCGGGCAAGGACTTCCGGACCACTTGCCAGGGCGTAGTCAGCGGTTCCTGACACCTGCATCCGCACTCCGCCTGCCACCTGATCGACAACAACGCGGACCGCGCCACCTTGATGCGAGGTGAGGATCACGTCCAAGCAGCGGGCAAGGCACGCGGTCACCTCCGCGGAGATGTCCTGATCACCGTCTACGTCGAGACGATCGTCCAAACCGTGGGCGCGCAGCACACTGCCCAGGGCTGCGTCGAGGCCGAGCGAGACGGTTCGAGGATGCAGCCGCCTGCTCGCTACCCGCACCACTTGCTCGCGCACGGCATCGATTCGTTCGGCTGCGCGCTCGACTCCTTCTTCCACGTCAACCCGCACGCCCGCTATCGCTGGCTGGAAAACTTCATCGAGCCAGTTGCGAAGGCTCAACCGTGCACTCATGTGCACAGCCGCCATCTGCTCGCCGGCCGAGCGGTAGCGCTCGGCAGCCTGCACCGCAGCCGCACTCGCGGCCTGCGCCCGGCGATGTGAGTGCAACACGATGGCCACGAAGCCTGCGAACACCACGGACATAGCTGTCGTTGCTACGAGCACCGAGAAAGGACCGACCGCTGCGATGGCCGAGGCGTGGCCATCGGTGGTTCGGCTCCACGCCACCAGCACTCCACCCCAGGTGATTCCGACCAACGCCCACGCAACCGCACCGATCAGCCACCGGCGCAGGAATCGGGTCATGACCAGGCGGGCGATCACTAGCCACATTCCGGCGATTGCGTAGCCGAGCGCCGCTATGCCGGCCAACGTCAGCGCCCCTGGGACATCGGGGTCGGGCAGGACGAGGAATTGCACGCTGAAGGCATCGATCATCACCAAGGGCAGTGCTGTTGCCCACGCTCGCACTCCGACCGACACCGGGTCGGCCATCGACCGACCGGCGAGCCCAACGAGGGCCCTTAGTGCGGCGATCGACCTAGGCACGAAGGGAATCTACGCGCGCCGAGCGCCCCAGGTATCCGGCAATGGCAAAAACCCAGACATAGGCCAGCAGGGTTGCGGTGGTTTGCATCAAGCCCTGCGGCATCGCTGGGCCGGAGAATGCGACGAAACCGGATGCGGCGGCGAAGGCCAGCAACCCAGCAACGATGCCCAGCACCAACACCCAGCGCGGTAGCCAGCCAATGCGATAGCCGGTCACCGAGACCACCAGCAACACCAGCGCCATCGGGATCATCGCCCCAAGATCGCTCACGGCGTAGGCCACATAGAACGCTACGAGCACTGCGTCATCGGCGCGTTCGTGCAGCGCAACCACCGTGGATTGCATGACCGCCGGGATAGTCGCCAACGTAACCATCACCACCCACAAGGCCAGGACGATCCGTGATTCCAGCACCCAGGCAATCGCTCCAGGGCCTTGGGCCCCTGAGAGTCGCTGGCTCACCGCCGCGCCCATGATGAGCAGCAGCATCCAGCCCGTAATGAGCAGCGGAACCCCGAGTGCGAACAGCATCGAGTTGCCCTCCACCCACGCTGCGATCTGTTCAGCCGAGGCGTCCATCGCCACGGGGAAGGCGGAGAACCCTCCTACCAAAGTAAGCAGCGCGCCGAGCACTCCCAGTTGTGCAGCCCGGCGCTCGCTCACACCACCAGCGCTTGCCTGAATTGCCATCAAAACGGAGCCTCCATGCTTCGCACGATGCTCTTGGTCATCATGGTGATCGGCATGTGCTTCATCACCGCGTCGACCAGGCGCGAGGTTGTCTTGTGTTCGACCATCATGACTTTCGCCAACTTGCGCGAGTCTTCTTGATTGCCCCGCACGAGATCTCCCACGCGGGTGTTCCATCGCGCTACTGCCGCCGGAGCAGAGCCAGCATCGGCGAGGGATAACTCGTAGGCCAAGGCCGCAGCCGAACGCATCGCATTCGACGCACCCACCCCTGCGGTGGGTAGGAAGCCGACGCCGCTGTCCCCCACCAGTGCCACCCGATCATCCAGGCCACTCAAGGCCGGGGCCCGCACGTCCACCAACCGCCACGGGAACGGCGCACCCTTGGCCACCGACCACACGTCCAACGAAGCACCCGCCGGGTTGTGTTCACGCACCAACTCCCGCAGCCGCGACAAGATCGCCTCGGGTGCATCGCCAGGTTCGGGCGATAGCCGTCGCGGGATCCCGACGGCCACGTTGAGCGCATCCTTGGCCGGATACACCCCCACGAACGCGGTCGGCCCCCAGTACTCGGTCACCGATGTCGGCTCGAAGTCACCCATAGGTGCCCACCACATCCAGGCATCGAATCCGGTGTCGTGTTCTTTGGCCGGCCCGAACAAGGACTCGCGCACCCGACTGTGCATGCCATCGGCCACGACCACCACATCGCCCTCGTACTGCGAGCCATCGGACGTCTCGACCACCACGCCGCCATCTACCGCCCGCACCGCGGTGCAGGTCACCCCCAGATGCAGGGAACCTTCGGGAACATTGGACGCCAGGATCGCGAGCACGTCCGCTCGTGAGATCCCGCGCATCTGCCCGTAGGGCGCGAGCAGCTCGCGCAGGCTGACTTCCTGCAATGTCTCACCCGTTGGTCCGCACACCCGGTAAGTCGCGAGTTCACAGGAGCGCTCGCGCACCTGTTCACGTGCCCCCAACGCGTTGAACACCGCCCCGCCAAGGGGGTACAGCCCAAGGCCGTAGCCAGCATCGCCGTACGCGGGTATCCGTTCGAGCACGGTCACCGAATGTCCGCCGGTTCGCCCCAACAGGGCCGCCACCGTCAAGCCGGCAACTCCGCCACCGACCACCACGACTCGCATGCACCTACCCCAGCAGCACAAGGCGTTAATCCAGAAGGGCTAGCCCTAGGAATCGCCAGCTATCCACACCCATGCTCATGTCGACCCGAGAGGAGCACCTGATGCGAGCCCGGTACCGCACCACCTTCAACCCGGCCACCGGTGAACACATCCAGTACACCGTTACCGGGCTGGAATCACACGGTGCACTCGTGCGCTACCGCTGGACCTCCGATCCTGGCGGAAAGATCGTGGAGCACACCCACCCCAGTTGCGCGGAGATCTTCACGATCCTCGAGGGCGAAGCCGAACTCACCGTCGGTAGCGACCGCATCACCCTTGGCCCGGGACAAACGGCGGTGGTTCCCCCGGGCGTGGTGCACAGCGAGGCGAACAACTCCGGCACACTCGTACGCGGGATCGTGGAACTTCAACCGGCCAGCCGCACTGCTGAACTGCACGACGCCCTCGCCGGCATCTCCTGCGACCTCCCGCACACCCCCACCGGCGCACCGAAGAACCCCCTGCAGCTAGGCGCCACTTTCTGGGCCTTCCGTAACGACATTCGCGCCACCCGTCCACCCCTTTGGCTGCAGAACATCTTCTTGCCGCTGCTCGCCGGTGCCGCGAAGATCGCCGGCGTCTGCCCCACCCGAGCGGCGTGGGATTCCCGATTACCCGCCGATGCTCCCGCACCCGAACCCCTCTTCGACGAAACCGCCTACCGGAGCCAACTCACCCAGGCCGGCTACACCTTCCCGTTAACCGATCCGCAACCTTGGAAGCATGCGTGACTCAACACACGGGAGGCGGCTGACCAGGGGGCCAGTAGGGGGTGAAGGGCAACTGGCAGCCGGGCTGCGGATCCCACGAGCCGGAATCAATGAATAGCCGAATGGGGCCAACGCTTTTCGGTACCTCAACCCATGCCCCCCGGGCGATCGACAGGCCATGATCTGCACGATCGTCGGCCAGCACCTGCACATCCATCTGTAACTGGGAATCCTCGACCGTGAAATCGAGAACCTCGACCACCACCGAATCCTGCTCGCTATCGGGCAGTTGCTCCACCAGCACAGCGTTGGGATTGCTGCTGACGAATGCCGAGGACCACATAGATGCCATCGCATCGAGATCCACCCGGGTCACGTCCCGATCAGGACGGTCGGTGAAGGCCAGAAGGTGCCCATCACCACCAGAGAACCGCACTCGGTAGACACCCGAACCCTGATCCTCGAATGCCGCCGAATCCGCCGCATACGTGAACAACCACTCCGGCTCACCGCGCCACGGTTGCCAGACCACCAGCGCCCCTAGTCCCACGGCCGCAACCAGACCAACCGCCACCAGGGCCGTGACCCACCGACTCCTCATGGATCCAGCCAAAACCGTCAGCCACCAACAACCAAAGGGCTAGCCCTGCTCTCCGCAGCGTTCTCGGGCCGAGAGAAAGTATTGAGCGGCGTTATGACGGGGGATCCGGCGGAGCAGGAGGTCGGCTACGAGCTGGCCTGCAGCGTCGATGTCGTAGTCGGCGGGCCAGGGCTCGATCAGTGGTGCGAGGTCGGTTCGAAAGGGCTTGCGCGGGGTGGGTGGACCAAAATCTTGGCTCAGACGGCAGCACAACGGATCTTGTCTACCTGGAAACGGTAGAAAGGTATATTTCCATCATGGGGATGAATATCAAGAACGACGAGGCCCAGGCCATGGCCCGCGAGTTGGCGGCTTTAGATCACACGACCGTGACGCAAGCGGTCAGAACTGCATTGCAAGAAGCACTCGACCAGCGTCAGGCACGCACCTCCAAGAAGATTCAACGGGCACAAGACACCCTCGAACAGATGAGGTCCCAACTCGCCGCAGCACCTGGCCAATCCTTACGCGAAGCGAATGAGGCGCTTTATGACGAAGGCGGCCTCCCACGATGATCCTGGATACCTCGGCACTCATCGCCCTCATCGAGGCAGAGCCCGAAGCCGACACGTTCTTGGACGTGATCGCCCATTCCTCTCGGGTAAGCATCTCTGCAGCCACCTACGTCGAGGCGAGCATCGTCATCGACTCACGGAACAATCCGGTGCTAAGCCGCTCGTTCGACACCTTGCTGGATGATCTCGCGGTGACGATTGAACCCGTCACCGCCGAGCAGGCCGTGGTGGCGAGACAGGCGTACCGCGACTTCGGTAAAGGGCGCCAGCACCCTGCCCAACTCAACTTCGGTGACTGCTTCTCCTACGCGCTTGCATCAACCGAAGGACAACCCCTGCTCTACAAGGGCCAGGACTTTTCACACACGGACGTGCGCTCTGCAGTCGGTAACTAGCGCGACGAAGCCACTTTGCTGGCGCGTTCGCGCGCCCAGGCATCGGCGGCGAGCACGTCGTCCAACGTGACCGATGAACCCGATACCCACTCCCCCTTGAGGTGTTCTTCCACCACCGCAGCAACCGTGAACACAATTCCGGTGAACGGCAATTTCTCCTTCAAGAACAAATCGACACACACTTCATTGGCTCCATTAAGGACCGCGGGTGCCGTTCCACCCGCAGCGCCAGCCATCCGCGCCAAACCAACCGCCGGGAACGCCTCCTCATCCAGCGGATAGAACTCCCACGACGTCGCCGTATCCCACGAGCACGCCGGAGCGGCATCGGTGATCCGCGCCGGCCAGTCCAGCCCCAGCGCGATGGGCAGGCGCATATCCGGTGGTGAGGCTTGCGCGATGGTCGAGCCGTCCACGTACTCCACCATCGAGTGCACGATCGACTGCGGATGCACCACTACCGAGATATCCGCAAAGTCGAAATCGAATAACAAGTGCGCTTCGATCACTTCCAAGCCCTTGTTCATCAAGGTTGCCGAGTTGATCGTGACCAGCGGACCCATATCCCAGGTTGGGTGCGCGAGCGCCTGCGAAGGAGTCACCCCTTCGAGCTGCGAAGCCGACCACCCGCGAAACGGCCCACCCGATGCGGTCAGGATCAACCGCCGGACTTCCTGTCGCCTTCCAGACATCAAGCACTGCGCGATCGCTGAATGTTCGGAATCCACCGGCACGATCTGATCGGGGCGAGCGATCCCGCGCACTAGATCTCCCCCGATTATCAACGATTCCTTGTTGGCAAGGGCAACGACGGAGCCCGCCCGTAACGCAGCGAGTGTTGGCTCGAGTCCGGCAGCACCGGCGAGCCCATTGACCACCACATCGCATTCGACCCCGGCGATATCGACCAGCGCCGAGGGCCCGGCGATGATGCCGGGCAACTCGGCTTCCCCTGCCGGATAACCGTTGTCCTTGGCCCAGGCATACAACCGAAGCTGCAAATCCGAAGCGGCCGAAGAAGACGAAACGGCAACCACCTGCGGCGCGAATTCCATTACTTGCTCGATCAGCAGATCCAAGCGCGCACCTGATGCGGCCAAGCCGACTACTTCGAAGCGATCGGGGTTGCGCCGGATCACATCCAACGCCTGGGTTCCGATTGACCCAGTACTGCCCAGGATCACTACGCGATGCATTCCCCAACCCTAGGTCCACAGATAGCCTCGCGGTCATGATCGACCTGGACCACGTCTCCTTCGGCACGCACGACGCGCTGGCCACCGGCAAACGGCTGCGCCGCGATTACGGAGCGACGGCCGTGTTCGGTGAAGCGCTCCCCGAGTTCCGTTACCTGGCGCTCTACCTCGGGACCGCCGAGCACGGCGGCTTCTTGGAACTGCTGGACCCGAACGGCGCCGGCTTCATGACCACATTCCTCGACCGCTTCGGTGAGGCCCCGCACCATCTGACCTTCACCGTCCCGGATATCGAAGCATCCGTGCAGCAAGTGAAGGACCTGGGCTTTGCTGTTACCGGCGAGAACTTCGGCCACGAGCCGTGGCGGGAGGCCTTCATCACCCCGCACCCGGCTACAGGTTGCGTCATCCAACTCGCGCAAACCCCGTACCACTACCCCGCACCGAGCGAACTACTCGCAACGAACGAGCGCGACCTTGATTCTTATCCCTCCAGCCAGGGTGCACTCGATAACACCTGGTGGTTGCCGATCTGGGAGCAGGCAGCCGGGCCAGCCATCGAGTGGGACACGATCACCACCCGCAGCAGCGACATTCCCACCTTGCTCACGATCTATCGAGACGTTCTCGGCGCAACCGTCACCACCGACGGCGAGTCCACCATCTGCACGTGGCCGTCCGGCACCATCACTATCGAGTCAGCTGAGCGATCCGGCATCGGTGGGGTTCGCTACCACCGCGAGTCCCACCAGAGTAGCTACTTGCTGTCTCCGCCCTGGTAGTACCGCTACGGCACAATGAACACAGTGCGCCCCCGCCAACGCAACTGGCGGGGGCGCACTGTTCTCGCGCTACTTACAGCAGGTTGGGCTCGGTTTCCTCGACGGATGTCGGGGAGAAGCCCCACTCCTCGACGATCGACACCAAGGTGCCGTCAGCGCGGAGAGTCGCCAGGTTCTCGTTGATCGCGGTTTGCAGACCTGGGTTGTCCAAGTTGACGGGGAAGTTGGTCTGCCCCGGCTTGGTAGTGGAGACAACGCGGTCATCCGGCGGTGGCACGTTGAACTGCGCACCTTCGATCGGCGTGTTCTCCAGCGCGGCCTGCCCCGACGGGAAGGTGTCGACCACCACATCGATGCGGCCACTAGCGAGGTCGGCGTACAGCGCCTGAGTGTTCTCATACAAGCTCAGGTCGCCACCGAGCAGCGCTTCGAGATCCTCGTTCCACAAGAACCCGAGGGTCGATCCGACCTTCTTGCCGACCATCCCCTCAACGGTGTCCACACCGTCGACCGAAATGAGCGTGAGCTGGTCGATGATCACCGGATCACTCAGCAGGACGATCTCGGCACGCTCGGCCGTGCGGTACCAACTGCCGAGAGTGGTGTCTGCGCGACCGGACTCGATGGACGGGATCATCGCTGCTGCCGCACCGGGCTGCACCTTGATCTCCAGGCACTCCAACGCGGCGATCTCGTGCAAGATCTCGCCTTCTGCGCCACTGAGACGCTCACCGTCGATAGCCGAGAACGGGGGGTACTCGTAAGCAGCTACCGTCAGAAAACCGGATTCGACGGTCTCGAGTCCATCGTGCGCGGGGACGCAGTCTGCCTCTTCAACCGTCTCTTCCTCGACTACCTCTTCTTGTGTCTCCTCAGCGGTAGTTTCCTCCGCGGTCTCTTCGGCTGTCGTCTCCGTTGCCGAATCGGTGGCGGCGTCATCTCCGCCACCGCATCCTGCCAACAGCAAACCGCCAACGGCGATTACTGCGGCAAGACTCTTCGTGTGTTTGCGCATATCTTTCCTTTCGTTGCGCTTCGCATCACGCCGGGATTCCGGAGTGACTTCGACAATTGCGGTCTCACACATGCCTACTTAGGCGCCTTTCTATGCCGGTGACCAATGCCGAAGCTGGGATCGTGACTGAGGCGTATACCGCGGCTGCAGCCAGGAAAACGGGGAAATAGTTGAAGGTCTTGGTGCCCAGGAAGTACGCCGATTGCATCACTTCGCTGTAGGCGATGACGTAGGCGAGCGACGTCAACTGGAACATGATGATCGCCAAGCCGAGCAGTGGCGGGATCGCGATGCGCGCTGCTTGCGGCAAGATCACGAACCGGAATTGATCGCGGTCGTCCAGACCGATGGCGTTGGCCGCCTCCCGTTGACCCCCGCCCACACTTCGCAGGCTCGACCGGATGATCTCGGTGGCGTACGCAGCCGCGGACCAGGTAAACGCCCATACCGCCGATGCCAGTGCGGACAGCACGATCGAGAGCTGCGGCAGGCCTTGGTAGAACAAGTACAACAGCACCAGCAAGGGCAGCCCGCGCCCCACTTCCACCAGCACGAGGATGATCCACCGGACGGGCGCGATCTTGCTGTCGATCAACACGGCAAAGAGCAGGGCCAGTGGGTAGCCCAGGGCCAGGGAGATGACGGTCAACTGGATTGCTTTCCACAATCCAGGCAGCAGTTCGACCACGTAGCCGAGCCATGTCGTCAGATCCATCAGGCCACCAGGTACTTCTCACGCAGCCGCGCATCGAAGCGCCGGGTCCAAATACCGACCGGTGCGCTCAGCAGCAGGTAGATGACGCCGACGAGGGCAAAGGCTGTCAACCCTTGACCGGTGTTCTGGGCGACTTGATTGGCTCGGAACGTCATCTCGACCACGCCGATCGTGGACGCCAACGCCGAGTCCTTCATCAGGCCTATGCCGTACGTGGCCATCGATGGGCTGACCGTGCGCACCACCTGTGGGGCGATGATGCGCACCAGCAGGTCGGGCCGGCCCAGACCGATGGACTTGGCCGCTTCGATCTGCCCGGCCCCCAAGGCCGCGAGGCCGCCGCGGTAAATCTCGCCGAGGTATACCGACGCGATGATCGAGAAGGTGATGATCGCCGATTGGAACGGGCTGAACCTCAGGCCCAGTTCGGCCAACCCGAAGTAGACGATGAACAGCCACACCAGCGGTGGAACGCTGCGGATGATGTCCACCACACCACGGGCGATCACTCGTACCCATCGCCGCGCCGATACCCGCGCCGCAGCAACGCCCACTCCGCCGAGGGCGCCGACAGCGAAACTGAGGACCGTGATTGCGACGGTCCAGACAACGCCTTGGACGATGTACCAAACGGTGGAAAGATCCATTAGCGCCCCAACACCGCGCTGAGGAATTGCTTGGTTCGCTCGTGGCTGGGATCGCTCATGATCTGGTGCGGATCCCCGGATTCCACGATGCGGCCATCGACCATCACGAACACTTGGTCGCCGACTTCCCGCGCGAAGCCCATCTCGTGGGTGACGACCATCATCGTCATGCCTTCATCGGCCAACTCGCGCATGACCGCGAGGATTTCCGCACCCACTTCCGGATCCAACGCCGATGTCGGCTCATCGAACAGCATGACCTTGGGGTCGAGGGCCAACGATCGGGCGATGGCCACCCGCTGTTGCTGCCCGCCTGAGCACCGCCCCGGGTAGGCGTCCGCTTTGTCTTGCAAGCCCACTCGATCCAGCAACACCAGCGCGCGCTCGCACGCCTCGTCGCGACCTCGACCAAGGACGCGACGTTGGGCCAAACAGATGTTTTCCATGACGGTCAAGTGCGGGAAGAGGTTGAAGGACTGGAACACCATTCCCACGTTGCGGCGCAGGGTGGCCAGTTCCTTCTTGGTCGCGTGCTTGTGACCGGGCCCGATGGTGATGGTGAAGTCACCGATCTGCAACGTTCCGCTGGTGGGCGTCTCGAGCAGGTTCATGCAACGCAGGAAGGTCGATTTGCCGGCACCGGATGGTCCGATGATGGAGAAAACGTCTCCTGCGTTTACGTCCATCGACACGTCATCGAGCACTCGCACCGGTCCGAAGTCCTTGGTGATGTGTTGCGCACTCAGGTACGCGCTCTCGTGACTCATGACCGCTCACCACCGTTCGCCCGCGCTGCCACCGCCGTCAATTCGATGCGCTTCTGACCACGGAAACCGGCCACGAAGACCGTCGTGCGCGGCGGCAGTTGCATGCCGGCGAACCACCCGCGCCATGCGGAGTCATAGGCCTCGAAGTCTCCTTGATCCATCAAATACACGGTCACTTGCAGGACCCGGTCGGCGCCCGAACCGGCGCGGGTCAAGCTCGCGTGCAGGTTGTCCAGGCACTGGCGAGTCTGGGCTTCGATCCCCGCGGGAGTTGTTCCGTCCGGCGCGACCGGCACTTGCCCGCACGGGTAGACCAGATCACCCAGCACCGTGGCGGCCACGTAACTCTTGGCCGCGCCATCGGCATGGGGCAGGTATTCAATGTCGTTCATTCGGCCACCAAGAACTTCCGGGATCGACGCATCAAGGTGGCCCACTCATCGGGATCCACCGCCACTCCGTGCCGTGCTGCCGTCACACCGCACTGCTGGCGGTGTTCGGTGGTCATCAACAACCGTCCGCCGGGCAATGCCGCCTGGCGCAGGAACCATTCACGTTCACCGAGCGAGGGACCGGCAACTTCGTCGGGGATGTCATCGTGGGCGTACAGGTTCCCGGCATCGTCGACGCTGTAGCCGGAGATCACACCATCGCGCACACTGCCCCACACCACAGGCGCACCCGTGGTTTGCAGATCCCACACGGCGGTGGCGACCTCACGTACCGCTTGCCGGCCGCGCACGCGAACGCAAATGCCGGGTCGACCCAGGGCAACCGCCACCGCATGGTTTCCCACGATCATCGCGGTAGTTCGCCGGTTGTCGGTGATGCGCACGCCGCTGTCCCCGGTTGTCATCCGCAATCTGCGTCGTGGCACGAACCACCGCCCGGCATCGGCGACCGCCATCGCCACGCCGGTCCCCCACAGCAGCTCCGCCTGCGCCACAAGCCGTCCAGCCGCTTGCGCTTCGCCCCACGGATACCCGGCTGCGCGCAGCGCCCGATAGGTCTCCTCTTTGACTTCGCGAACGGAAACTCGAGTGTCGTCTGTGGTGTCTTTCATGATGCTCACCCCGACCCCTCCCCTGCCCGCTGCGGCACGAAGACCTCTTCAAAGAGCCGCAGCCAGTTCTCCCCCATCACGGCGGCGAGTTGGTCATCGTCGAGGCCGGCATCGGAAAGCGCATTGGACAACTCCGGCAGATCCAACGGGGAGGAGAACCACTCGGGCCACTCCGGCCAGGACGCACCACTGCGCGGCTGCCAGCGCCCATCGCGCAGGAATTCCACGTACGAGGAATCCCAATTGCGAGTGCAGTCACTACCAAGGCCCACGTGCTCGATGCCCACTTGATCCACCAGGCGCACCACCATCTTGCAGAACTCCTCCTGGGTGGTCTCCTTGCCGCCGATCACGTTCGGATACAGGCAGGCGCCGATAACGCCCCCGCGCTCGGCCACCGCATTGATCACTTCATCGGGCTTATTGCGTGGCGTATCGGCGAACCACAGCGGGTTGGCGTGCGTGATCGCCACCGGCTTAGCCGAGGCATGCACGGCATCCAACGACGTTCTATTCCCCACGTGCGAGAGATCGATCAGCATGCCCACCCGGTTCATCTCCGATACGACGATTGAGCCGTATCGGGTCAGACCTGAATCGTGCGGGTCGTAGCACGCACCACCCACATGGTTTTGGATGTTGTAGGTCAGTTGCGCGATGCGCACCCCGAGATCCCAGAACACTTCGACCATCGAGTAGTCCTGCCCGAACGGGGAGGTGTTCTGGAAACCGAGCACCACGCTGACTTCACCGCGTTCGGCGCACTCGCGAATCTCCTGCGCGCTGGTGACGATGCGAAACAGCTCCGGGTTCTCGCGTTGCAGGATCTTCCAGTCACCGATGTTGCGTAAGGTCTCGAGGGTTTCCTCCCACACCGCACACGTGGCATTGATCCCGTGCACACCACCGTCACGGATCTCGGTGAGTACCTCGCGATCCCAGTTGCTGATCTGCAGCCCGTCGAAGACGAGCGGGGTGCTCACACCATCTCCTGGGGCCGGGGCAAGAACAGCCAGTCGTCCACATTGGCGCCCGCGTGGATATCGGCAACGGTAGGTGCGCCCTCGAACAAGGTCACCCGCAGCCAGTCCGTCGATTGCGGGTTGTAGTTCTCCATCCCGTAGCACGCCAACTGGAACCGCTGCAGATCCAACGGAAGGAAGTCCGCAGCGAGCGGATTCACCCGAGCCTCGGCGTAGGGAAGATCGGCAACCGACTGCACCCGCTCGACGATTCCCCAGTGCTCGTTGTGCGCAATGAGGAATTCCCCGACCGTCATCGTCGGATCGACATCCGCCAAACTCGCGCGCAGCGCCGACACATCCCGCGCGATCCCCACCGGGTGTTCGGTGATCTCCCCCTTGTCCTTGCCCCGCTCTCCGCGCCGCGGTTCTTGGTTGTTCTCGGAGTAGAACCAGAACTTCGCCGTTTCGGCTTCGAGTGCGAAGTCGATCGACAACGCCCACGCGTAGTGCTCATCGATCAGCGTGCGCAGCTCCTGCACGCTCATCTGCGGCTGCAGGTGCGTGCGATCCACGCAGCGCATCAGCGCGGCGATGTCGGCATCGAGCGATGAATCGACCTCCACCAGCACCGAATCCACGACCTGGCGCAGCTCCAAAGACACCTGCGCAGCCAACTCGTGTAAGCGAGCCCCGGGCTCGGAGGTGCTCACCCCAGCCATGGCGCGGGTCTGGGCGTACTCCCGCGCCCACTGCACTGCCATCTCCAACTCGGCCGCGAGCTCTGGTCCGGACGGGTACGGATCGGTGCTGAAGGATTCCTTCGCAGCGAAGTACTGCTGCGCGCGCGCCAGCAGCGATCGCACCCGCTCCCACTGCGCACTGTCTGCCGCCCAGGTCTGTTGCATCGCCGAGGCCAACGGCAACTCGCGCATCGCCACCCAGGCGTCCATCACCTGCGGATGACGAATCACGTACGGCACCATCCCCAGACCGGTGGCATTCCCCAGACCGAGGTACCGACGCCACGCCAGGTCCAGCGGCACTGCGGCGCTCCCCCGCGCCGCCGCAACGTGCTCGACCAAGTCAGCACTGAACTCCCGGAACAGCCACGCACACAGCATCTGCGCGCGGTAAGGCATCGACAGCGGGTGCGCTTCCTCGATGCCGTCGAAATCACGCAGACCCCACTTGCCGTTGCCGTAGAACGCGGTGCTGCGCATGATGTACGCGGCATCGCTCACCGCATCAACTTCGGGCTGCCGGCCGCTCGCGAGTTGATCGGCCACATAGTTGAAGAAGCGTTCGCTGCGGTTGGCCCGGCCCCAAATCAACGACGTATCCTCAGCCCTCCCGTCCTCTTGCTTGGTGACGTGACCGGAGAGCCCATCGATCACTTCGAATGACGCCTCCCCATCCACCAG
>DASYOJ010000236.1:0-1550 GCA_036007925.1 Candidatus Nanopelagicales bacterium | reverse complement strand
CTTGAAGACCGCGAGCGCGACGGCGCCTACCACCGCATCGGCTTCCCGAAATCAAGCCAAGCGGACACCGATCGCATCTTCATCGAAACCACCCGACCCGAACTGCTCGCCGCCTGCGTGGCCCTGGTCGCCCATCCAGACGATGAGCGCTACCAGCCGCTGTTTGGGAAAACAGTGCGCACACCCGGCTTCGATGTGGAAGTTCCGGTAGTTGCGCATGCGCTCGCCGATCCCGAGAAGGGTTCGGGCATCGCGATGATCTGCACTTTCGGCGATCTCACCGACGTCACCTGGTGGCGTGAGCTGCAGTTACCCACGCGACCGATCATCGGCTGGGACGGGCGGGTGCTTCGCGAGACACCTGAGTGGATCGCGGGGGACCAACCCACGGACTACTACCAACGCATCGCCGGTGCTACCGCGCACACCGCCAAGGAACGCATGGTGGAGATCTTGACCGAGACAGGCCACCTGGAGGGCGATCCCAAGCCGATCACGCACCCGGTGAAATTCTTCGAAAAAGGCGACAAGCCGCTGGAAATCGTCACCACCCGTCAGTGGTACATCACCAACGGCGGTCGTGAGCCGAAGTTACGCGAGGCGCTGCTCGCCCGCGGCAGTGAACTCATCTGGCACCCCGAACACATGCGGGTGCGCTACGAGAACTGGGTCGAGGGCCTCAACGGCGACTGGCTGATCTCTCGTCAACGTTTCTTCGGTGTGCCCATTCCCGTCTGGTATCGACTCGATGCAGACGGTAATCCCGATTACGCCCAAGTGCTCATTCCCGACGAAGCCGACTTGCCGATCGACCCTTCCAGCGATGCCCCGCAGGGCTTCACCGAGCAACAGCGCGGAGCACCGAACGGCTTCATGGGTGATCCCGACGTTATGGACACCTGGGCGACGAGCTCGCTTAGCCCGCAGATCGCCGGCGGCTGGGAGCGCGATCCGGATCTGTGGAGCCGCGTCTACCCCATGGACGTGCGGCCGCAAGCTCACGAAATCATCCGCACCTGGTTGTTCTCCTCCGTTGTGCGAGCACACCTGGAAGATGGTTGCCTGCCGTGGTCCCATGCCGCCATCTCCGGATGGATCTTGGACCCCGACCGCAAGAAGATGAGTAAGTCCAAGGGCAACGTCGTGACTCCCATGGGGCTGCTCGATGACTATTCATCCGATGCCGTTCGCTATTGGGCGGCCTCCGGGCGTCCGGGCACCGATACCGCCTTCGATGTCGGGCAGATGAAGATCGGACGCCGACTCGCGATCAAGATCCTCAATGCCAGCAAGTTCGTGATGTCAATGGGCTTGGTGGACGACCCCGCAGCCGTGACCGCGCCACTGGACGTGTCGATGCTCGCCGGGCTGCGCCAGGTGGTGCACCAGGCCACCGATGCCTTCGAGGATTACAACTACGCCCGGGCACTCGAATTGGCCGAGACCTTCTTTTGGAATTTCACCGACGACTACATGGAACTGGTGAAAGAGCGCGCCTACGGCGGCCAGGGAGACGATGCCGCGCGCAGCGCTCGGGCCGCATTGACTCT
>DASYOJ010000235.1:0-1875 GCA_036007925.1 Candidatus Nanopelagicales bacterium | reverse complement strand
TACGAAGTGGACATCGGCCGCGGCTCCTTGGAAGCGCAAGGCGCCCCGGAGAACCCGGTGTCCTTGGCCGCGGCACCGGGATTGCCGACGCTGGTAGCCGGCGCCGATGGCGTGGTCTACGACAACACCAATGGCAGTTGGTCCGCCCGGTTGAACGCCACTTCTCCCGCATACCCGGGCTGATCACACCTGCTAGGTCACGGGGTGCCGGCGATGGTCGCCACCGCCACGACATGCACGCCGGCCAGGATCAATGTCGCGGCTGCCTCGCGTGCGGTTGCTCCGGTGGTCACGATGTCGTCGACGAGGAGGACCGGTCCGGTGGGTAGCCGGCCGCGGACCTCAAAGGCGCCGGCTGCTGCCTCGTGGCGTTCCCACACGCCCAAGGACTTCGATGTTCCGCGCCGCCGAGTGTCGACCAGCGAAGTGCGCACCGCCGCGACGGGGTGCGCGCGCACCGCTGCCGCTGTGACCAGGCCCAACGGGTCGAACCCACGGCGGCGGGCTGTGGATCGGCGGGTGGGCATCGTGACCACCGTGGCCTGGGTGCTGTTGACCTGGCCGTGCTCGGCGGCGAAGGCGATGCTGGATGCCAAGGCAGGGCCCAGGTCGCGGGCCAGATGCGGGATCCGGTGGTCTTTAAATCGGTAGAGCACCTGACGCACCGCACCGCGGTAATCCAACGAGCACGTGACAGGTAGGTGCAGACCCGCGGCGATGTCGGATAGGTCCAAGCCCCGGCGAAGTCGAGGTTTGGGGCGAAGGAGATCGCGGCATTGCGGACATAACGAGATTCCCGGTGCGTCGCACCCGGCGCAGGCCCGGCCTAAGAAGACATCGGCCAGGGATGTCACGAAGGCGTGGGGACTACGAGCGATATGCGGTGCGGTCACCCGATGAGCATGGAGGTGTGGGTGCTCGATTCGGGCGACGGATGGATGGGTTGTGGAGTGCGTGCACGCGGCTTGTGGATCAGCGCTGATGGTTAGGTGCTGGCGCCTCGAGGGAGACCAGTCCGGTCTGCACGGCCAGCACCACGGCCGCTGTTCGCGAGGGGGCTTGCAGGTTTTCCAGGATCGAGCGGATGTGGTTTTTGACGGTGTTGCGGGAAATGCCCAACTGCGCGGCGATCTCGTCATTGGAGCGGCCGCGGGCCATATGTGCCAGCACGTGCTGTTCACGGGCGGTCAGGTGTGGTCCGGTGGGGGTCAGGGAGTCGCTGCTGGCCAGGTCCGCGTACCAGGCATCGACCGGGTGGTCCGGGTGGTCCGGATCCACCCAACCGGCCCGCCAGGGCAGCGGGTGCACCCGAAAGCCTGCTTGGTGCACGACGGTTCGCAAGGTGGGAGAGGTTGGGCCCACCCAGGCGACGACGACGACGTTCAACGCGGTGAACGCCCATTGGCAGACCAAGCGCACCGCCTGGGCCATCGCTGCGGTGTCTGCGGTGGAGGCATCCTCAGGCATCTCGATACCGAGCATCCGCCGCGCCGACACAGCATCTGGCGCCAGCGTGATGCTGCCAAGGTGGGCCTGGCTCGGGGGCCGGCGTGCACCCCAGCGCACCCCCCAGCGCAGGGCGCCCGCCTCGGTCGGGTCCGCAGCAGGCTCAAGCTGGACCTGACCATCGCTGAGCAGCACGGGGACGGCGGATGCCATGCCGATCAGTGTCCCAGGGCCGCTTAGGATGACGGGGATAGGTCGGCAAGCTCGCCGGCAGGTCCGTGCGGACGGCCCTTCGGGGAGCCGGCTCGCCATCCGGTCCGCGTGCGCGCGGGAGCGTCGAAAGGTCGCAACGTGGGAGTGTTCGACAAGATCCTGCGCGCTGGTGAGGGAAAAACCCTGCGCAAGCTGGAGTCCATCACCCGCGCTGTG
>DASYOJ010000234.1:0-3945 GCA_036007925.1 Candidatus Nanopelagicales bacterium | reverse complement strand
GCTGGATCGATTACATCGCCCCGCAGATCTACTGGACCCGCGGTTTCAAGATCGCCGACTACGAAGCCATCACCCGTTGGTGGGCCGATGAGATCGACATCGCGAAGGCGAACGGTCACAACGTTGGCTTGTATATCGGCGAGGCCACCTACCGCGCCGGCACCCGCACCACCAAGGACTGGCGCAAGCGGAACGTGTTGGTTAAGCACCGAAAGTTCACCCGCGCCTTCCCCCAGGTGAGCGGTGCAATCTACTTCTCGGCCACGCACGTCAAAGCCGACCGCCGCGGCACCACCACGCGACTGGTGAACCGCTTCTACTCGCGCCCGGCGATCGCACCGATGTTCGGCCAACCCACCGGCGCACCACCCGCGCCACCGGCCAACGTGCGATCACGAAACGGCCAACTCACCTGGGCTTCCAGCGACGACAACACTGTCAGCTACGCGATTTATCAAATACCAACGACGACGCCCCAAGCCTGCGCGCTCGTTGACGCCACGAACCTCGTCGCGATAGTCCCCGCCAGCGGATCACCGATGCAATGGCAGGGCACACCTCAAGGCACGACAGTCATCACAGCCATCGACCGCTGGGGCAGAGAAAGCGCACCCGTGCCGGTATCGAGTTAGTTGCTCGTCTCCAAATGTCGGTCTCAAATAGTTCGCCCTAGGTCTCCGATAGTCGCGTCTTTGAATCGTGACGCAGATGATCTGCGATTCGTAGCTTCCAGGAAGCCGCTGGCATTAGCTGGTTGAAAGTGGGCCAGGCAGCCGTCCGGACGGACGGTGAGCCGGGTCCGCGCTTTTGTCAGACGACATGCCTATATACACCTACCGACATCGATATATGCTCGCGGAGTGACCGGAACAACGAGCCCGCTGAGCGAAGCTCGCTCCCGACTTGGTCTCACCCAAGCCCAAGCCGCCGAACTCCTCGCCACCAGCCAAGCCAACATCAGCGCTTACGAGCGCGGCCGCCTGCAACCGGGCCGCCTGGTCTCCGAGCGCATTGAAGCCCTGGGTGCATTGCAACCCGATTCCATCTACTCCACCTACCTAGCGAGCACCATTCCCGGCGCGGCAGCGCAGATCCGCACCGATCTAGCCACCAATCGTTCGGAAACAGACATGTTGCGCGTGGTCATTCAAGCCAGCGACGACTTCCACAAACTCACCCAGCAGACCGATCGAGCCTTCTTCCTCTCCGAGCCTTCGCCCACCGGATCACGCGAATGGGATGCGCTCATCGCCGGGCTCGCTGTGCACCTGTGCCGGGAAGCGCAGATGGACCGCGCGCCGATGTGGACGACCGATCCGTCCCGCAGCATTGACTTCGTCTGGTGGATCGATTCGGCGGCTCCAGCGGCCCGCGCCCAACTCTTGCAGCAAGCAATTCCAGCGATGCGAGCGCGCGGAGTCATGATGAGCAGGCGAAACCTGGAGTCCGTATGAGTGATCTAGATATCGACCGTGTATCCGTGCTGCTTGCTGAGTTGGGCGAGCGGCTTGCCGGACGCGGTATTGAAGGAGAGATCTACGTGGTTGGGGGAGCAGCCATGATGCTCGCCTACGACGGAACCCGAATCACCAGAGACATCGACGCCGTGGGTGTTCCGCAGGAGGAGATCGATGCAGAGGTCCAGGCCATGGCCGCGGATCACCGTGATCTGGACCCCGACTGGCTGAACGCACGGGTGCTTCCACTGCTGCCTCGAGGGATCGATGGAGGGCGACTCCAAGTGCTCGGCGGCCCCGGGCTCACGGTGAACGTCGCATCTCCGAAGTGGCTTCTCGCCATGAAGGCTCGAGCTGCGCGCGGACGTCGCGATCTCGACGACATCTGGGTGCTGTGTCAGATAATCGGCATCAGAACTACCGACGAGGTCTGGGCAATCTGCGACGACGTCTGGGGTGAGGGAATGCTCCGCGAGGACGTGATCGATCTCGTCACCACCGATCTGCAGGCCCGCGGCCTGCGTTAATCAACAGATCAGCTGACCGGCGAAACCTTCACTGCCGTCCCGTACGCCATTACTTCGGCAACATTCTCGGCAACATCACAGGAATCGAACCGCACACCCAGCACGGCATTGGCGCCGAGTTCCTTCGCGTGCTCGATAAGGCGCTCGACTGACTGCTTGCGCGCCTCATTCACCACGCCTGTGTACTGCGGAACCTCACCGGCTTGCAGGGACTTGAAGCCGCCGGTGAACCCCTTGGCAAAGCCCACGCTTCGCACCAGAACTCCCCAGCACAGCCCCATCTGTTGATCGACCTTGTAGCCAGGCAGATCGAAGGTCGTGGACATCATCACTTCATCGCTCATGGCTGGAGCATGCCACCGAAGTTTGGCGCGCGAGCGGATTCCGCGAAGCCGATACGGCCCTAGCGTCGCACTTGTCGAGCATCGATCAACCGATGCGAGTTTCGGAAGGCCTGCCCGACCACCGAGACTCGCCCTGGACTTCAACCAGGGCCGAAGGGTGCTGTTAAGACTGGGCGAACGTGATCAATTCCTGGAAGTCCCCGCCGTCTGCGGCGCGGAGGGCGGCTAGGTAAGAACGACGCGCATCTGCGTCGGTCCCCAGGTTCTTACCACCACCCCAACTGAGTTGCTGCGCGCCTTGGGAACGCATGATCAGATCGGCGACCAGGCGAGACCAACGGCCGTTCCCGTTTGGGAACGGATGAACCACGACAAACTTGTGTTGGACGCGTACGGCAACTTCCACCATCGTCATGTTGTTGTCCTCGCGATTGTCAACCCAAAAGGTGGCATCACCGAGGGCTTCTTGCATGGCTGTCGGGACCTGCGGCCAGGACACGTTGCCGATATTGACGTCAGCTCTGCGATAAGTCCCGGCCCATTTCCAGATCGAGTCGAACATCCTCTTGTGCAGTCGCTTGAGCCAGTCCTCGCGCAGCACTTGCCCGCTCGAGAAGGCACGTGAGCGAACCATCGCCCATGTTCGTGCCTTGGCGATCGCATTCGCCTCCGCAGCGTTCAGTTCGGCTTGAGTACTCAATGGCAGCAGAAGTCCCGCCTTCTGCTCGTCGTTCAGGGGCGTCTGTCCACGCTCGGCTTCTTCACGCATTCGTCGAAGAATCCGCTGGCCACACGGCTGTGCCAGCGGCCATCGTCCGACGGGTCAACTCCGCGATGTCGCCTTCGTCGCTGGTGACGGCTTGGTTCTCCAAGGCCATCGTGTGTGACACGGCGTTCCACTGCGCCTGAGCCACCCTCTGGGCCTGATCGCGCAGCGTTTCCTCGAGCGGACGCCGGGGGATGAGCGCATAGACGAGGTCACAGCCAAGTGCGTCGGCGGCTCGATCGAGGGACTCAAGGGTGATCGCGCCATCTGCCTCGCGCCTTTCCAGCGCCTGCACCGAAGGCTGGGAGATCTGCAGTCGGCGCGCGAGTTCGCGCTGCGGCATGTTCAAAGCCTCGCGCACCGTTCGCAACCAACCCGCGGAAGGTCGCTTCAACCCGGCCAGGTGATCGGCGCTCGCGCGCACAGCTGAATCAAGCAGCCGACGGGACTGCTCACTTTGCGGATAACGCATGATCACTCCTCCTCCCTTTCGCAAGCGCAGATTCACGGCGCTCAAGTGAAGATAAACTATAAACTATTACTACAACATCTAAATATAGTTTGAAGTTTATCAAAATAGACGATTCCCCGCCTTAACCCGTGTCACTACTGGGCGGCGAAGTAATGCAGGGCAAGGCTTGAACACGCTCAGACCAGAGTCTAGTCTGAATTCCATGAGCGCCCTCGCTGACGATGGAACCATCGGGGTTTACGACCTCAAAACCCATCTATCCGCGGTGCTGGAGGAAGTGATTGCTGGCCGGCAGGTGACGATCACCCGCCACGGCCACCCCATCGCTCAGTTAAGTCCGGCAGCGAGTCCAACCCGCGAGCAGCGGCGGCAAGCCATC
>DASYOJ010000233.1:0-8674 GCA_036007925.1 Candidatus Nanopelagicales bacterium | reverse complement strand
GTGATCGTGGGTGCCCGCGTGGGGGGTGAAGGCGGCGTGGCCGACATGGTCGAGGAGATCGACCGACTCATCGGCACGCCGTGGGATGAAGAACTCGAACCGTTCCGGATGGCCCACGAGGGCTCTACGGTCCGGGTGCTCCACGAAGTTGTGTAACGACGCTACGCCGCATCTGCGCAACGAGGCCCAATGCGACCACGCACGCCGCCAGGTAGAAGCCGTCTACCAGCGTGAAGGGATTCACGAAGACCGTCAGGCAGTTGGCCGTGAGGACGATAACGACGAACCAGAAATTGATTCGAGTGCCGCGGGCGAGGAAATAGGCGGCAACCGCCGCTAGCACCAAAGCGATGAGATTGACCGCTGAGGCCAAGCCGACCCCGACAAGCATGGGGGTGGACAAAGTTCCGGCCTCCACCGCGGAGGACACGCGTGCGGATGACAGGTAAAACCAGAAGGCGGCGAGCCCACCGATGAGTGCGGCCGCCGTCATCTGAAGCCGCGCGATGGTCACACGGCGCAGGTCATATCGCTGCCACAGCACATGGGGGACTTGATCTTGCCGTGCCCATTGGGGCAAACCGAGATCGCGACGTTGGTTCCGTCATCGAGGACGAGGACATCGTCGACGAGGGCGGCATCGCAGGCACCGCAAGTGGTGTTAACCGACATTCCGCAACTGGGGCAGGTGTAAAGAGCCATAGTGAGTACCTCGTTCCTTTCAGGATTTCCAGTCGTGTTTCTTGTGCGATCCGTCGCAGAAGGGCTTGTCCTCGCTGAAGCCGCAGCGGCACAGGTACACGGTGTCGGCCTCCTTGATGACGGTGCCGTCGGAGTCTTGAATGACGACGCCACCAGCTACCTGGTTAGGGCCATCGGGCAAAGGTGTAATGACTACTTTGTTTTCACTCATGGGCACAGCATGGCACCTGCGGGCACTCCGTGGCAGATCAGGTGGCGCGGCTCGCTACAGCAGGCCGTCGCGGGTGAGCTTGTTCAGTGCCACGTACCCGGGAACAGTGGGGGCCCAGAAAGTCACGAGACGAAACAGCAGGACGGCCGAAACGGCGGTGCCCGCATCGAGTCCGGCCGCAGTCAAGCCAGCCGACAGCACAGCTTCGACGGCACCTAGTCCACCGGGCGTGGGAGCGGCTTGGCCGATCGTGGCACCAGCGAGGTACACGACTGCGATAACCGCGATACTCATCGATCCACCGAAGGCTTCCACGCAGGCGAACATCACGCCGATATAGGCGAGGTTCAACAGCACGATGCCGCCGATCCCCTCGAGCAGTTTCATGGGCCGCTGCGCAACTGTGACCAGTCGCGGAACAACTTCCTTTAACAGCGGGCCCAGGCGACGCATGATCTGCTTGCGCACCCACGGGACGGCGAGTAGCGCGAGAACCACCACCGCCAGGGCGCCGACGACGATCACTGCACTACGCGGAGGGTCGAAGGTGAAGTCGGTGGCCGTTCCAGCGGCGATGGTGAATCCGAGCAACAGCAAGATGTGCACGATGAATGTCACAACGCCGGAGACACCCACACTTGCTGCTGCCAATGCCGGGTGCAGACCGGACTTTTGTAGGTAGCGAACGTTGATCGCGATCGATCCCAGAGTTGGCGGTGAAACCAAGGTGGCGAAATCGCCGGCCACTTGCGCCATGAGCGTGCGGGATAGTCGAAGCTTCTCCGGAACGAATCCCGACAGTGCCCACGCCGAGCCGAAGTAGGTGAGCAAGCTAAGGGCGATGGCGGCAACGATCCAGCGCCAATCGGCGGTCCGTATCAGCGTCACGAGATCGACTTGGGCTAATTGGGACAGCAGCACGTAGCCGGCGATCGTGCCCACCACGACAAGTAGCAGCGTGCGCGGCTTGATCCGCTCGAAGCGGATCGTCTCTTCATCGGCGCCCGGTCGGATCTCCACGAGTCGATCACGTAACAAGACCATGAGGCCCTTGTGTTTGCGCAGTTGAGTTCGTGTGGTGCGCGATAGGGCAACGGGTTGCAGCGCTGGCAGAGCCTTGCTGAGTCCATCCAGACCCAATGCTGCGCGACCGGTCTCCACCGCCCGATCAACATTGGTCAACATCGCCAACGTGCATAGTGTTTCGGCGGTATCGATACGTAGGGAAACGTCGCTCGAGGCGACGCCACCGGTGTCGTGGCCGATGAGCCAGACGCTGCCATCGGTGGCTCGCAGGAAGTGTTCGGCGGTCAGCGAGCGGTGTGAGATTTGATGTTCATGCAGCGTGCGAACTGCACGCCAGGCTCCAGCGAGATCACTATCGGTGATCTCCGGTAACTCACTGAAGCGTGTCCCTTCGATGTGCTGGTAGGCCAGCACGCAGGAGTCCGGGCCAACTTCCGAAGCCAGGAGTAATCGAGGCTCGGGTGCACCTGCGGCTTGTCCTGCATAGGACACCAACGCCGCATGCTCGAGGGCGCGGCGCATGTTGAAGGTGGAGTTACCCGGTTCCTCGCGCAACCGCAATGATGTCCACAGGGATCGAGCCAGCCCAGCGCCTTCGAGATCGCGGTCAAGGACGGTGATCTGCAAGGTCTCACCGACTCGTGTGGTGCCGGTGTAGCGGCGTCCGCGTCGGGTGGATTCTTGGGCACGCAACATGACCACTGGAAAGCCGCCCCGGTCCAAGGCGTCTGCCACCTCAGCGCCGCTGGGCCGGGTAGTGGGCGTGCCGAACCCGTAGCGGACGGCAAGGCCCAGTGCCCAGCCAATCGCCAGCGAGGCACCTAGCCCGGCGATGGCGATGGTGGCGCTGAGGACCGCGACGATGATCAAGGAGCCCATCACCAACGACGACAACACATTCCACGGTCGCCTGCTCATCAGCCGTGAGGCGGTGATGAAGGCGAGGAGGCCACCGAGAATCGGCGTGGTGGCGGCGTTGTTCGGGTTCGCCGATCCGGTCAACGTGATGAGCAAGCGTGCGTCGCCAAACTCCGAAACCAGGATCGACAAGCTGGTGAGAACCACAGCGGCTACCAAGAGCGCCACGAGTGCATCGAACAGTTGACGTACGCGTCGGCGGATGATCAAGGCGATCGCCCCGCCGATCGGAAGCAACAAGGTGCCGATGCCACCGATCACGTTCAAGATCAGCACGACACCATCGGGCAGGAGCCGGGCCCCACCGGCCAGGTCTTCTTCCAAGCCACTTGCGGTGCCGGTGGCAAACCACCCCAGTGCCACGGATCCGGCAGCCAGGATCAAGGCCAAGGCCAGTCGGGCCAGATCGAGCGGACGTCGGAGCCGGCGCGGGATGACGCCATCCTCGATGACGATGGTCCCTCCGGGGGTCACGCCATCGACACCTGAGCCCCGGGACACTTTGGACACGCCCGTGGATGTCGTGACGGGCTGGCCGGGGTAGCGCGGCGGGGAATCCGATATGGCGCTGGCATCGGCGAGGACCCGGTCACGAAGATCGGGTTCTTCGACAGGCACCGGCAAAGGTCCGGCGATGGTCGCTTCGGTACGCAGCGTCGAATCGGCGTCCTGGGGCCGCTCGTCGTTGCTCACCGGTCGATCGTGTCACACCGCAGTGGTATCCATGGCCTGTGCACACGCGGCTTGATCTCTCCCCGCCCGCGCGTATGCCCGCACCCGAGCTTGACCCCCAGCAGCGTGCGGTGGTCGACCATCGCGAGGGGCCGCTTCTGGTCTTGGCCGGCCCAGGCACGGGCAAGACGACCACCATCGTGGAGTCGGTTGTCTCGCGCCTGGAGGAAAGCGGTGCGTCCGAGGCCACCGGGCAGGTGCTCGCTCCCGATTCGATCCTGGTCATGACCTTCGGGCGCCGGGCTGCGGAGGAGTTGCGCGACCGGATCGCCGCACGCCGCGGCGGCGGAGCGCTACCGCAGGTGGCGACCTTCCACTCCTTCGCCTACGGGTTGGTGCGCTCGAGTGCCAACGCCGAGGAGTACAGCGATCCGCCGCGGCTGCTGTCCGGAGCCGAAGAAGACCAGCGCATCCGAGAACTTATTCGCGGAACGCTCGAAGACGGTTCGGTGCCCTGGCCGGCGGACATCAGCGAAGCCCTGCACACGCACGGTTTCGCTGTTGAAGTCCGGACCTTGATCGCTCGGATGCGCGAGCGGGATCTTTCGCCAGCCAGGCTGCGGGCGCTGTCGGCTGAGGTTGGAAGGCCTGAGTGGGCTGCCATTGCGGACATCGCCGAACAAGAACAAGACGTCATGGTGTTGGAGAACGTCCTGGACTACACCGAACTTATGCGTCGCGCGGTTATCTGCGCGAACGATCCACACATCCAGGCGCAGATGCATGGCCGGCTTCGAGCGATCTACGTAGATGAGTTCCAAGACACCGATCCGCTGCAGGTGGAACTGCTGCGCGCTATCGCCGGTCCGCACTGCTCGGTGGTAGCCGTGGGGGATCCCGACCAATCGATTTACGCCTTCCGGGGTGCCGATGTCCGCGGAATCTGCCAATTTCCCGAGCGCTTCGCGCAGGCCGATGGAACGCCGGCGCCGATCATCGCCGTGCGCAGCGTGCGGCGGTTCGGGCCGACGATTGCGGCTGCCGCGCAGGCGGCCCTGGCCCCGGCATTACTGCAAGGACTGCCGGTCCAGGTACAGCGCGAGCACCGAGCACCGCACGTGCTCGGTGAAGATCGCGTGGACGCGGTGCACGTCCTGTCATGCGGTTCGCGTGCTTCACGCAATGCCCACATTGCCGAGCAGATCCGAGCAGCCCATATTCACCAGGGCATCGCGTGGTCCGACATGGCCGTACTCGTGCGTACCTTCGATGATCTCACCGGAATTCAACGTGCTTTGCACCTGGCCGGAGTTCCGGCGGCGGTAACCGCGGACGAGATTCCGTTGCGATCCGAACCTGCGGTCGCACACCTACTCGCGGTGCTCGATATCGCTGCCGACACATCGCGAGCCCGCGTGGAGCAGGTTCTCGATCTGCTCACCGGACCGATCGGTCGACTCGACTCCGCCGATCTCCGAAGACTGGGCCGCGCGCTGCGCGATGCCCGGCGTGGGATCGACGCTCCGCTGCTTCCTGCCCGCGATCTCATCGGAGCGCTCGTTGTCGGGGATGAACCCTGGCCGGTGGACATCGACCCGACATCGACTCTGGGTGCTGGTGTGCAGCGAGTTACGCAGTTGATCGTCGATGTCGCTGCGCAGATCGCCACCGGTGCTGCGATTGCCGAAGTGCTGTGGACCGCGTGGACAGGTGGGCGGCGCCCGCACGGCTGGCCCGAGCGCATGCGGGAATCAGCGCTAGCCGGATCGCTTGTCGCCGACCACGATCTGGATGCGGTTATCGCGCTCTTCGATACCGCCGAGCGGATCAGCGAGCGGTATCAGGGGGTGTACGGGGTTGCCGCGTTCGTCGCGACGTTGCGCGATCAGGCGATCCCGGCCGAATCAATCGCCGCCGCGGGTCACCACGGGGGAAAAGATCTTGTCCCGATCATGACGGTGCATCGCGCGAAAGGTTTGGAGTGGCCCCATGTGTGGGTAGCGGGACTGGAAGAAGGTTCCTGGCCCAACGTGCGCCCACGCGGCTCGCTGTTGGGCGTGCAAGAACTCGAAGACGTCCTCGATCGGGAATCCGGTGGTTCCGCAGACCCGGTCGCTGAGCTGGTTCGTGAGGAACGCAACTTGTTGTATGTCGCGTGCACGCGCGCGCGTGAGCGCCTCACCGTGTTGTGTATCGACTCCGGGGAGACCGGAGACGAACGTCCGAGCCGGTTCATTGCCGATCTAGCCCAAGCAGGATTTGTGCCGCAGACCCTCCACGAACAACCGCAGGTCATCGCGCACTGGTCGGACCTGGTGGCCGATCTGCGCGTGGCGTTACAGGACCCGCTGACCCCAGACCAGGTGCGAGGTGAAGCAGCGACCCTCCTGGCTCATCTGAGCACGCTGCACGATGCCCACGGTCAAGCGCTGGTGCCAGCGGCCGATCCGGATCGTTGGTGGGGAGTGCGCGAGTTGTCCCGCGGCCCCAGCCCGTTACGGGAGGCCGGGGCACCGATTGCCTTGTCCGGTTCGAGCCTCGATGCGCTGCGTGAATGTTCGATGAAGTGGTTCTTGGATCACGAGGTGCACGCGGAAACAGTTCGTACGAGCAGCACTGCGTTCGGCAGCATCGTGCACGCCATCGCCGATCACGTCGCGAAGGGCACCATCGCCGAGGACATAGAAGCTATGGACGCATGGGTGGATCAGGTGTGGTCCACAGTGGAATTCGAAGCAGCGTGGCGTTCGGAGTCCGAGCGCTTGCAGGCACGTCGTTCGCTGGAGAGGTTCTTGCGCTATCACGTGGAGCGGGTGCGCGAGCTTGTCGACACCGAGCGCTACCTCGAAGCACGCATCAACGTCCCCGTGCCCGGCGGAACTGCTGCCGAGGTGACGCTGCGTGGATATCTCGATCGCGTTGAGCGCGATGACCAAGGTCGACTAGTGGCGGTGGACTTGAAGACGACCGCCTCGGTGCCCACGAAGGCCGAGACCGCCGAACACGGTCAGTTAGGTGTGTATCAACTGCTCTTACGCGAGGCCTACCGTTCATCGGACTCCGCGCCATTGGGAGGTGCGGCACTGGTGCAGTTGCGTAAGGACGCTGGTGTTCGAGACCCCGGGCCCAAGGAGCAGTTTCAATCACCGCTGACCGATGCAGATGGTTCAACCTGGATCGAGACGGCACTCGGTGAAGCGGTGCACATCCTGCGCAGCGAGGACATCACCGCGCAGGTAGGCAAGCAGTGCACCTACTGCGCCTTCAGCGCCCTGTGCCCAGCTAAGAATTCCCAGGTCAGCGTTGTTGATCTCGACGGGGAAGCGCAGAGCCGATGAGAACCGACGTCAGTCGCCGCGATCTCGCAGACGCGCTCGGCTTTGCCCCCAGCGATGCCCAGTGGGCCGCCATCTGTGCACCCCTGGAACCGGCGGTGATCGTGGCGGGTGCTGGCACCGGCAAAACAACCTCGATGTCGGCTCGGGTGGCCTATCTCGTGGCATCCGGTGCCGTCGATCCTGATCGCGTACTCGGACTGACCTTCACCAACAAAGCGGCTAGCCAGTTGTTGGCCGCGATCCGATCTCGCGTCGCGGCCGTTGGAGCGCTCGATCCTGAACCGACGGTCATGACCTACCACGCCTTTGCCGGTCGAGTGGTCTCGGAATTTGGCCTTCGCATCGGCCGGGAGCCGGATGCGCTGTTGCTCACCGATGGCCTGCGCTATCAACAGGCCTACGCGATGGTGTGCGGCGCGGATTCGGTGGGTTCGGATTCTTTGGGTGCGCAGCTGGCGCAGATTGGGGGAAGCCCGCTGAATCTGACCAAGGACATGCTCGCGCTCGATGGGGAACTCAGCGAACTAGCCGTCGAACCCGAAAGCGTCATCGAACACGATGAGGAACTGCTCGAGACGTTGCAGGCCAAGGGAGCCGATAAGGGCATCGGTCGACAAATCAGCGAAGCCGCCCGAAAGAGACGTGTTCTTGCCCGCTTGGCGATCGAGTGGCGTTCCTACAAGGCTCGCCGAGATGTGTGGGAGTACTCCGATCAGGTTCGCCTCGCCCGCGACATCGTGCAGCGTTATCCCGACACCGCGGCGGAGATACGGCGGCGCTACGACATCGTGCTTCTTGACGAGTACCAAGACACCTCCATCGCCCAGCGCACGTTGTTGCAGATGCTCTTCGGGCAAGGGTTTGCCGTGACCGCCGTTGGTGATCCGTGTCAGGCGATCTACGGGTGGCGGGGTGCCAGTGTGGACAACATTGAGTCCTTCCCCCACCATTTCCCCCGCGCAGATGGCACTCCAGCGGACCGCTACTCCTTGGTGGAAAACAGGCGATCGGGTCCTGCAGTGCTGCATGTGGCCAACGAGATCGCGTCGGACCTGCGCGCCGAACACACCGGGACCTTGCCCTTGGAGGCCACGCCAGATTCGGTACCGGCCCATGTTGATGTGGGGCTGTTCGACACCATCGACGAGGAGGTGTCCTTCCTCGCCCACCGCATCAGTGAGGTGCATGCCGGCGCTGGGCAGCAACGAGCGCGGGATGCATCCGCGAATGAGGGCCCCTCCATCGCGGTGTTGTGTACTACCGGCGCCGATATCCGACGTATCGATGCCGCGCTCCAGCGGTTGGGTGTTCCTACCCAGGTGAGCGGGGCGAGTGCGTTGCTCGCCGATCCGGCGGTGGCTGATCTTCGAGCCCTACTCGAAGTTGTCCACGAACCGACCGCCAATCCCTCGATGGTGCGATTGTTATCGGGGGCGCGCTGGCGAGTAGGGGCACGCGACTTAGCGGCCTTGGGGTCCCGGGCTAGCGAACTTGCCGGCCGGCGTTCGCGAACATCTCCCCTGCCCCTCGATGCTGCCCTCGATGATGCGGTGGCCGGTAGTGATCCGGTGGAAGTGGTCTCGCTATCGGATGCCGTCGCCAATCCTGGGGAAGCAACGAACTACAGCGAACAGGCCTTCCGGGCGTTGAACGAAGTCAGCGAGTTGATCTCCTCGCTTCGTCAACAAGCCGGCGATTCGGTGGTCGACTTTGCGGCTCGGGCGATGTCCCTGCTGGGCGTGGATGTCGAGGCTCGCGTGGCTGACCCGAGCGGTGGTTCGCAAGCGGCGCTGGCCGATTTCTTGAC
>DASYOJ010000232.1:0-5611 GCA_036007925.1 Candidatus Nanopelagicales bacterium | reverse complement strand
TGGGCAACCTGGCATCGCGCGCCACCGCGATGGTCGGCAAGTACCGCGAGGGCGTGCTTCCGGAGCCGGGTCCACTCGGTGAGCAGGAAATCGCGGTGGTCGATCGGCTTGCGACGGCCTTCGCAGCTGCCGATGCGGCGGTCGAGGAATTGGACTTCGCGACCGCGATCGGTGAAGTGCGCTCGGTGGTCGAACTGGTGAACCAGTACGTGACCGAGGTCGAGCCGTGGGTGCTGGCGAAGGACGAATCGTTGGCACAGCGACTAGATACCGTGCTGTACACGATGTGCGAGGCGCTGCGGGCGATCGCGGTTGCCTACAACCCGGTCATGCCGAAGGCGATGACCAGTTTGTGGGAGCAACTCGGGGCCGGTGCGGCTTTGGGTGAGATCGCCGCGCAACGATTGGGCGATGCCAGTCGGTGGGGGCAACTGCCCGCCGGGGCGGTGATCACCAAGGGCGCCTCGTTGTTCCCGCGCCTGCCGGATGAAGCCCCGGAGATCTGATCGATGGCTAAGCCCCAGGGGTGGCCAGCGGCGCCCGAAGCGCTGCCGCGGCCGGTTATCGATTCGCATACCCACCTCGACGTCCACGATCGCTCGCTGCACGGGGACACCGCGCCGGATCCGGATGACTTACTGCGGTGGGCTCGTGATGTTGGTGTCCCGAAGGTGGTCCAGATCGGTTGTGATGTGGAGTCCGCGGAGTGGTCGGTGCCGTTTGCCCAGCAGCATCCGGAAGTTGCCGTCGGTGTGGCCCTGCACCCGAATGATGCCGCGCACATCGGCGTGCGGCAAGGACGTGCTGCCCTGGAAGCTGCGTGGATGCGCATCGACGAACTCGCGCGTGAAGACGTAGTGCTCGCCGTCGGTGAGACAGGGCTGGACTACTTTCGAACGCCAGAGCCCGAAGGCCAGGCGATCCAGCACGAGTCTTTCCGCTGGCACATCGAACTCGCCAAGGAACTCGATAAGACCTTGGTGATCCACGACCGGGATTCCCATGAGGACGTCATCTCGGTACTGCTCGATCAGGGTGCTCCACAGCGGGTGGTCTTCCATTGCTTCTCCGGTGATGCCGCGATGGCGAAGGTGTGCGCGGAGCAGGGCTGGTTCATGTCCTTCGCAGGAGTGATCACCTTCGGCAGCGCCGAGAGTCTTCGCGAGGCATTGCACGTGGTGCCAGAGGAGTTGCTCCTGGTGGAAACGGATGCGCCGTACTTGACCCCGAAGCCGAATCGCGGGCGGGTCAATGCCACCTATGAGATGCCGTGGACGGTGCGCCGGATGGCACACGAGCGGGGCGCGGATGTGGCGCAGTTGTGCGACGCGCTCACGGCCAACACGCATCGAGCGTTCGGGGACTGGTGAGCCGGCTGCTCGGTGCCGCAGATGTGCGGCGGATCGCCGATGAACTCGGGGTGCGCCCTACCAAGAAGTGGGGGCAGAACTTCGTCATCGATCCGAACACCGTGCAGCGCATTGTTCGCACGGGTGGGGTGCAATCGGATGACGTGGTTTTGGAAATCGGGCCGGGCCTAGGAAGTCTTACCCTTGCCCTATTGGAAACCGGTGCGCACGTGGTCGCGGTGGAGATCGACCCAGTCTTAGCCGAGCGCTTACCGGCAACGGTTGCGCACTTCGCTCCCGAGGCGGCGTCTCGGTTGCATGTGGTGATCGCCGATGCCATGGATATCGAGGCATTGCCGATGGAACCGAGCGCGGTCGTGGCGAACCTGCCGTACAACGTTGCCGTGCCGGTGGTGTTGCACGTGTTAGCGACCTTCCCCTCAATTAAGCGATTGTTGGTGATGGTGCAACGCGAGGTGGCCGATCGATTGTGCGCAGCACCTGGTTCGCGCATCTATGGCACTCCGAGTGTCAAAGCGCGGTGGTTCGGCGATGTCCACTACGCCGGGGATGTGGGCCGCTCGGTGTTCTGGCCGGCACCGAATGTGGATTCGGGACTGGTCTTCATTGAACGAGCGCCAGCACCAGAAGGGGTAGACCGGGGGGCCGTCTTTGCGATCGTCGATGCAGCCTTCGCGCAGCGGCGTAAGCAGTTGCGCTCGGCTCTCGCGGGAGTGTTCGCTGGGGTCGACGGCGTTGAACAGGTACTGCAGCAAGCTGGCATAGATCCAACCCAGCGTGGGGAGCAACTCGACCTGGCCGACTTCTGTGCGATCGCTCGATCAGCGGGTAAGCACGGTGGGGACATAGCCTGAGATGGTGTCCGTTGTTGTTCGCGCACCTGCCAAGGTGAACCTGCAGTTGTCTGTGGGCCCCGTGCGCCCCGATGGCTACCACGATCTGGTGACCGTTTTCCATGCGTTGTCCTTGGAAGACACCATCACGGCTTCGGAGCATTCGGGGCTGCACCTCACGATGTCCGGTGAGGGGGCCGAGTCCTTGCCGCTCGATGATCGCAACCTCGCCTATCGGGCGGCGATGCTGCTGGCCGAAGATGCCGGACTCGAACCCGATGTGGCTGTGCATATCGATAAGTCGATCCCGATCGCCGGCGGCATGGCTGGTGGAAGTGCCGATGCGGCCGGAACGTTGGTGGCCTGCGATGCACTGTGGCGGACCGGCTATACGCGCGATCAACTCTCGCACCTTGCTGCGAAGCTTGGCTCGGATGTGCCGTTCGCTTTGCACGGCGGTAACGCGATTGGCCGTGGTCGCGGGGAGGAGATCACCCCGATTCTGGGCCGCGGCCAGTTCCATTGGGTGCTGGCGCTCGCCGATGGTGGTCTATCGACTCCTCAGGTCTATGCGCGGTGCGATGAACTGCGCGGGGATGCGCCGGTTCCCGAAGCTGACATATCCCAGCCTTTGGTGCAGGCCTTGCGCTCCGGTGATGCCGAGCAACTTTCCGGCGCACTGCACAACGATTTGCAGGACGCAGCCCTATCGCTTCGCCCTGCCCTTCGTGGACTTCTCGAATCGGGAATCGAATTCGGAGCGCTGGCGGCGCTGGTCTCCGGCAGCGGACCTACCTGCGCGTTCTTGGTGCGAGACGGTGAACACGCCCTTGATGTGGCGGTGGCTCTCACGGCGACAGGTGCATGCCGAACGGTGAAGCGAGCCAGCGGACCGGTGCTGGGCGCACACGTCATCGCGTCGTGAACTGAGCCATCAGGTCGTGCAGCAGGTTCGCCAGGCCCGCGCGCTGATCTTCATCGAGGGAGTCCAGCAGCGAGTGTTCGCGCTTGAGTAGATCGCTGAAGGCTCCGTCGACAGCGAGCAGACCGGTTTCGGTCAACTGCACCCGCACACCGCGTCGATCGCTGGGGTCGGGGCTGCGTTCGACGAAGCCGCGCTCGACGAGCCGATCAACGCGGTTGGTCATGGTTCCGCTCGTAACCATGGTCTGGGTGGCGAGTTGACCCGGAGAAAGCGAGTACGGCTCACCGGCTCGACGTAACGCCGCAAGAACGTCGAATTCCCAACCGTCGAGATCGTGCGCATCGAAAGCTTGGGCGCGGGCTAGATCCAGGTGTCGGGCGAGCCGGGTGACCCGGGAGAGCACTTCCAGCGGTTGAACATCCAGATCCGGGCGTTCACGGCGCCAGGCCGCGACGATGAGATCGACGTCGTCCCGGTGCATGCCGTCATCGTAGGTCAAGAATCTTGATGTCGAGATTCTTGACCCGGGTTAACGTTTGGTGGGCTTGATCTTGCGTAGAGATGGCTTGGATTCCAGGTGCTCCAAACCGTTCCAGGCCAAGTTGACCAGGTGGGAGACGACCTCTTCCTTACGGGGCTTGCGAACATCGAGCCACCACTGGCCGGTCAAGGCCACCATGCCGACCAATGCCTGGGAGTAGACCGCGGCGTACTTCGTGCTGATGTCGTGGCTGTCGAACTGGCTGGCCAACAGATGCTCGACCTGCGCGGCGACATCCACGATCAAACTGGCAAAGGAACCGCTGGATTGGGAAACCGGTGAATCGCGCACGAGGATGCGAAAGCCATCGGGGTTGGTGTCGATGTAATCGAACAGCGCCATACCGGCTTGCTCGAGTAACGCGCGGGCCGAACCTGCGGTGAGCGCATCGGTCATCGAGGCCAGGAGATCGTTCATTTCGCGATCGACGAGTACGGCGTACAAGCCTTCTTTGCCGCCGAAGTGTTCGTAGACCACCGGCTTGGAAACCCCAGCCTTGGCCGCGATCTCCTCGACGCTGACAACCTCGAAGCCCTTTTCGGCGAACAGGGTGCGCCCGACATCCAGGAGTTGCTCGCGGCGTTCTTGCCCTGTCATCCGGACTTTCGCGGGCTTGGTCTTAGCAGCCGATGCCCGCCGGGGTGTGCGCGGTGTGGAGCGGCCAGCCGCACTTAGTTCAACGACGGTGGCGTCGTCGTTGTTGTTCTTTGGCTGCGCGTTCACCCGCGCACGGTAGCGCTGGGAGTCTCCTGCGCGCGATACCCGCGGATGCGCGGTGCCATCTCCGGGTCAATGAGCTTCTTGGCGAGCCGCTCGGGCTTGGGCCAACGGACGTCGTGGGCGAGATTGAGCCTCTCCAGGGTGCGGATGAGGCCCGCACTCGGGTCGATTTGTCCCTTGAGCACACCATGGCGGGCGCAGGTGGGATCGGCGTGGTGGGCGTTATGCCACGACTCACCGAAGGAGGGGATGGCCAGCCAGGCGACGTTGCTGGATAGATCGCGGCTCTTGAAGGGGCGCTTGCCGAAAACGTGACAGATCGAGTTGATCGACCAGGTGACGTGGTGCACGAAAGCGATGCGCACGAACCCACCCCAGAACATGCCGGTCAAGAATCCGATCCACGACCAGGTAACCAGACCGCCGATAACACCAGGAAGGATGATCGTCACGGCGACAAGAGGCTTGAACCAACTGTTGATGCGCTGAATGTCCACGTCGTCGCGGATGTCCGGTGCGTACTTATCGACCGTGGCTTGTTCTTCGGAGAAAAGCCAGCCCATATGCGCGAAGACAAGGCCCTTGGCGACTGCGCGCCGAGAGGTGCCAAAGCGCCACGGGGAATGCGGATCCCCGACCTCGTCGGAGAACTGATGGTGTTTCCGGTGATCGGCCACCCACTGGTTGATCGAACCCTCGAGAGCCATCGAACCCATGACACCGAGTGCGATCTTCACCGCTCGGTTCGTCTTGAACGAGCCGTGCGTGAAATACCGGTGGTAGCCGACGGTGATACCCAACGCGGTGATCGCCCAGAACGCGACGAATAGACCAAGATCCAGCCAGGACACCAAGCCCCAATAGACCATCGGGATGATCCCGAGCAGCAAGACGGTGGGGCCGACCACGAACAGGCCGATGATCACCTTCATCTTCTTGCTCAAGAAGACGGGGTCGCCGTCGTCGACCTTCTGGAAGTCCTGGATGAGGGTCATGGCCCTACCTTTCGCTGCGCCGATTCACGACTACCTACGGTTCCGTAGGTTACGGTACCGTAACCGTAACCCGTCGTGGGGGAATACGCGAAATCGGGGCGGGTCTTAAGGTGGTCCACCGCAGGCGCAATCCCCGGTCGTCTAGTGGCAGGACAGCGGACTTTGAATCCGTCAACGGAGGTTCGAATCCTCCCCGGGGAGCACGAATGGGGGCGCGAGTGAGGCCA
>DASYOJ010000231.1:0-3104 GCA_036007925.1 Candidatus Nanopelagicales bacterium | reverse complement strand
TTCCGATCCCAAGTCTGAGAACACGCGACTCGCTACCCTGGAGGGTATGACGGATCTGCGAGCCGGCCGCCCTATCGGGGCATCCCACTTTGATCGACTCGAACCGCTGCTGGCCAGGGTGTCCAAGCCCATCCAGTACGTGGGCGGTGAGGTAAACGCCGTCACCAAGGATTGGGACGACACCGTGGTGCGCTGGGCATTGATGTACCCGGATGCCTATGAAGTGGGGGCACCCAACCAGGGCGTCCAGATCCTGTACGAGGTGATCAACGAGCAACCGGATCTGTTGGCCGAGCGGACCTACGCGGTCTGGCCGGACCTGGAAGCGGCGATGCGTGCGGCGGGTGTGCCGCAGTTCACGGTGGACGGCCACCGCGCACTGGGTGATTTCGATCTGATCGGCATCTCCTTCGCGACCGAACTCGGCTATACAAACATGTTGACGTCCCTTGATCTTGCGGGCATCGCGCTGCACGCAGCCGATCGGGACATCGGTACTCCGATCGTGGTGGCCGGCGGGCATGCTGCCTTCAACCCCGAGCCCATCGCGGATTTCATCGACGCTGCTGTGCTGGGCGACGGTGAGGAAGCGGTGCTGTTGATCTCCGGGATCGTTCGGCAGTGGAAGGCCGAAGGTCGCCCCGGTGGGCGTGATGAGTTGCTGCTGCGTCTCGCGCGCACCGGATCCATCTACGTTCCGCGCATGTACGGGGTCGATTACCTGCCCGATGGGCGCATCCAGCGCGTCACCCCCGCGCACCCCGATGTCCCGTGGCGGGTCGCCAAGCACACCCTTATGGATCTTGATGAGTGGTCGTATCCGAAAGCGCCCTTGGTGCCGCTGGCCGAAACAGTCCATGAGCGGATGAGCGTGGAGATCTTCCGCGGCTGCACCCGCGGGTGCCGGTTCTGCCAGGCGGGCATGATCACCCGGCCGGTGCGCGAGCGATCGATCACCGGGGTGGCGGAGATCGTCCAGCGTGGCCTCGAGGCCACAGGTTTCGAAGAGGTGGGGTTGCTCTCGCTTTCTAGCGCCGATCACTCCGAGATCGGCGATATCGCGAAGAATCTCGCGGACCGGTACGAGGATTCGCAGACGTCGTTGTCCTTACCGAGCACCCGCGTCGATGCGTTCAATGTCGATTTGGCGAACGAACTATCCCGCAACGGCCGGCGTAGTGGTTTGACCTTCGCACCCGAAGGTGGCAGCGAACGGATGCGCAAGGTGATCAACAAGCAGGTCACCGAGGAGGATCTGATTCGCACGGTCACCACCGCGTACGCATCCGGTTGGCGACACGTGAAGTTGTATTTCATGTGCGGACTTCCCACCGAGACCGACGACGACGTTCTGCAGATCGCCACCCTGGCGAAGGAAGTGATCAAAGCCGGACGTGAAGCTTCTGGTCGGCGCGACATCAAGTGCACGGTGAGCATCGGCGGATTCGTCCCCAAGCCTCACACCCCGTTCCAGTGGGCAAGCCAACTCGACCATGAGGGAACCGATGCGCGACTGATGAAGTTGAAAGACGCCATCCGTTCCGATCGTGAATACGGCAAAGCGATTGGCTTGCGCTACCACGATGGAAAGCCGGGAATCGTCGAAGGTTTGCTTTCGCGCGGTGATCGTCGGGTGGGGAAAGTCATCGAGCGGGCTTGGCGCGATGGTGCACGTTTCGATGGTTGGAGCGAACACTTCTCCTTCGAAGGCTGGATGGCTGCCGCGGATCAAGCATTGGCCGCGGACATCGTCGATGTCGATTGGTTCACCACGCGCGAGCGTGATCGCACCGAGGTGCTGCCGTGGGATCACCTCGATTCCGGGTTGGACAGCGCGTGGCTGTGGGAGGACTGGCAAGACGCCCTCGACGAAGTTGCGGTGGATGATTGCCGCTGGACCCCGTGCTTCGACTGCGGGGTGTGCGATCAACTCGGCACCGAGATCCAGGTAGGTCCGACCGGGGTAACCACGTTGCCAATGCCGCAGGTGCGTGAATCGGTGGCCGCAGGATCGATGGGCCCCGCCGGTGGCTAACCGCCGCCCCCCTGATCGAGACATCGCCCCGGTAGTTCAGCGAATCCGACTTCGGCACGCACGCCGCGGACGGTTGCGGTTTTCCAGCCATCGAGATTTCCAACGTGCGCTGGAACGCGCGATCCGACGGGCGCGGCTACCCATCGCCTTCAGCGCTGGGTTCTCCCCCCATCCCAAGATTTCCTACGCCGGGTCGGCGCCCACCGGCGCCGCGAGCGAGGCCGAGTATGTAGAGATCGGACTCAGTGCGTCCCGTGACCCCGCCCAGGTGCTGGTGGCCTTGGACGCCGCGCTGCCGCCCGGGTTGGACATTCTCGATGCGGTGGAGGCGCGGACCTCGGACTTCGCCCAGCGGCTTGAGGCAAGTCAGTGGCGCATGGAGTTGCCCGATGTAGAGCCGGCGACCCTCGAGCGTGCCCGGGAGGCGTTCTGGAGGGCCGAGGCCATCGAGGTGGAGCGCACCACGAAGTCGGGTTTGCGCCGCTTCGACGCGCGCGAGCCGGTCGCGTGTATGGACGCCGAACCCGAGCAACGCGCCGGGTGTGCCATACTCACCGTGGTCGTCCGGCACGTCACTTTGTCGGTTCGACCCGACGACGTACTGGCCGCGCTGCGGCAAGTGGCCGACCTCGAGCCGCCGGTTCCCCCACGGGTTACCCGGCTCGCCCAGGGGCCGCTTGACTTAGCTACCTGCGCCGTGGGCGATCCACTGGCCCCGGACCGTGGGGATTGACCGAACGTCGATCGGCCGCGGGTCCACGCAGCGCGTAGCGCGCGAACCGGCGGCGACCAGAAGGCTTGAATGGACCGGCCCCAGCGGCAGTGACCCGTAGCGGGGCCCTGAAGGAGTACGACCCCATGGTCGAAGACACCCACGAGGAGCCGACCTCGGCTGCCACCGAGGTCCCCGCTTCCCCAGCCGCCACGGCGGCCCCCCTGTTCCAGGCCGCGCCGGAGAAGAAGACCCCCCGCCGGGCCACCAGGCGCACCGCGCCCCCCGAGCCGGAGGTGAGTACAGCCGACGCGCCCGGCGAGGCGAAGGCCATGGCCTTCGTGGGAGTAGCGAAGT
>DASYOJ010000230.1:0-10254 GCA_036007925.1 Candidatus Nanopelagicales bacterium | reverse complement strand
GCCGCCGACAGCCACGACTCGGTGGCCAAGCTGGCCTTGGTGATGCCCATCAGTTCGGGGCGACCAGAAGCCGGTGTGCCACCTTCGGCAACCACGCGACGGTTCTGCGCCTCGAACAGCGAGCGCTCGACCAACTCACCGGCCAAGAACGGCGCATCGGCGGAATCGATGATGGTGATGCGCTTGAGCATCTGCCGAACGATGACCTCGATGTGCTTGTCATGGATGGACACACCCTGCGAGCGGTACACCTCTTGCACCTGGTCGACCAAGTGCCACTGCACCTGGCGCGGCCCGAGGATGCGCAGCACCTGCTTGGGATCGACCGCGCCCACCACTAACTGGGTGCCGACCTCCACGTGAGCGCCATCCTCGACCAGCATGCGCGCGCGCTTGCTGACCTGATGGGCAATCTCCTCGCTGCCATCGTCGGGAACCACGATGATCTTGCGAGCCTTCTCGGTGTCTTCGACCTGTACGCGGCCGGTCACCTCGGCGATCGGGGCAACGCCCTTGGGGGTGCGGGCCTCGAACAGCTCGACCACGCGCGGCAGACCGTGGGTGATGTCCTCACCTGCAACACCGCCAGTGTGGAAGGTACGCATCGTGAGCTGCGTGCCGGGTTCACCGATGGACTGAGCCGCGATAATGCCAACAGCCTCGCCGACGTCGACGAGTTTGCCGGTAGCCATCGAGCGCCCGTAGCACATCGCGCAGGTGCCGACCGGACTTTCGCAGTTGAGCACGGTACGCACGCGAATCTTCTCCGCGCCGTCTGCGACCAACTTCTCCAGTCGTGGAACATCGAGTTCCTCACCGGCAGTTCCGACGACCGTGCCGTCGACCTCGACATCGCGCGCCAGCACTCGAGTGGCAGCCGAAGTGTCCAAGTTATCCACCGGACGGACCACGCCATCGACTTTTTCGCCGATGATGAGCTCACTGCCTCGCTCGGTCCCGCAGTCCACCTCGCGCACGATGACGTCCTGGGAAACGTCGACCAGACGGCGGGTGAGGTACCCGGAGTCGGCAGTACGCAGTGCCGTATCGGCCAGACCCTTGCGGGCACCGTGCGTGGAGATGAAGTACTCCAGCACGGACAGGCCCTCGCGGAAGTTGGACTTGATCGGGCGCGGGATGATCTCGCCCTTCGGGTTTGCCACCAGGCCGCGCATACCGGCGATCTGACGCACCTGCATGTAGTTACCGCGAGCGCCGGAATCGACCATCATGTGGACCGGGTTGGTCTCGGGGAAGTTGTCCTGCATCGCTCGGGCGACTTCGTCGGTGGCGCGGGTCCAGATCTCGATGAGCTCTTGGCGACGCTCGGAGTCGGTGATCAGCCCACGCTCGAACTGCTGCTGGACCTTGATGGCCTTCTCTTCGGCATTCGCGAGGAGTTCGGCCTTCGCCGGTGGAGCAACGACGTCGGAGAACGAGATGGTCACGCCCGAACGCGAAGCCCAATGGAAACCCAGACTCTTGAGTTGATCAAGGGTCTCGGCGACCTTCACCTTGGAGTAACGCTCAGCAAGCCGGTTGACCGTGGCACCGAGCAGTTTCTTGTCCACCTGGGCATTCACATAGGCGAAGTCCGCTGGCAGTGCCTCGTTGAACAGCGCCCGGCCCAAAGTGGTGATGAGCGTGAACGGTTGTCCCGGCTGCCAGCCCTCAGGCACCTGCCAGCCGTGTGGCGGTTCGGTGCCTTCGATGCGGATCTTGACCTTGTCTTGCAGATCCAAGGAACGGGCGTCAAGTGCCATGACTGCTTCAGCCACGGTCGAGAAGCTCGGCAACTCCTCGTCCTTGACCTTGGCGTTCGCGCCGTTCTCGGTGGTCAGGTAGTAGATGCCGAGCACCATGTCCTGAGTAGGAGTGGCGATCGGGCGGCCGTTCGCCGGAGACAAGATGTTGTTCGTCGACAACATCAAGATGCGCGCCTCGGCCTGCGCCTCCGCAGACAGCGGCAAGTGCACGGCCATCTGATCACCGTCGAAGTCCGCGTTGAACGCGGTACACACCAACGGGTGAATCTGGATGGCCTTGCCCTCGATAAGTTGTGGCTCGAAAGCCTGGATGCCCAAACGGTGCAACGTTGGTGCACGGTTGAGCAGCACAGGGTGCTCGGCGATGACTTCTTCGAGGACATCCCATACGACCGGGCGGGAACGCTCGACCATGCGCTTGGCGCTCTTGATGTTCTGCGCGTGGTTCAGGTCGACCAGGCGCTTCATAACGAACGGCTTGAACAGCTCTAGCGCCATCTGCTTGGGCAGGCCACACTGGTGCAACTTCAACTGCGGGCCGACCACGATCACCGAACGACCGGAGTAGTCCACGCGCTTACCCAGCAGGTTCTGACGGAAGCGACCCTGTTTGCCCTTGAGCATGTCCGACAAGGACTTCAGTGCCCGGTTACCCGGGCCGGTGACCGGACGGCCGCGGCGGCCGTTGTCGAACAGCGCGTCAACCGACTCTTGCAGCATGCGCTTTTCGTTGTTGACGATGATCTCCGGCGCACCAAGGTCCAGCAACCGCTTCAAGCGGTTGTTGCGGTTGATGACGCGGCGGTACAGATCGTTGAGATCCGAGGTGGCGAAGCGGCCACCATCGAGTTGGACCATCGGGCGCAGATCCGGCGGGATGACCGGCACGGCATCAAGCACCATTCCCAGCGGGGAGTTAGTGGTGTTCATGAACGCCGAGACAACCTTCAAGCGCTTGAGCGCACGGGTCTTCTTTTGGCCCTTGCCGTTGGTGACTATGTCTTTGAGCACCTCGGCTTCGGCCTGCAGGTCGAAGGACTCCAAGCGCTTTTGGATTGCTTCGGCGCCCATGCCGCCGTCGAACCAGCGGCCGTAGCGGTCGCGCATCTCGCGGAACAACATCTCGTCACCCTCGAGGTCTTGCACCTTCAGGGTGCGGAAGCGATCGAAGATGCGATCCAGACGCTCGATCTGCTGATCGGCACGACGACGCAACGCGGCCATCTCGCGCTCACCGGACTCGCGGACCTTGCGACGCACATCGGACTTCGCGCCCTCGGCCTCGAGTTCAGCAAGATCGGCCTCGAGCTTTTGCTGACGGGCCTCGATGTCTGCGTCACGCCGCGAAGCGATCTGCTTTTTCTCCACACCGAGTTGCTTTTCCAGATTTGGCAGCGCCTCGTGGCGGCCTTCCTCATCGACCCAGGTGATCATGTAAGCGGCGAAGTAGATGACCTTCTCCAGGTCCTTCGGCGCTAGGTCCAGGAGGTATCCCAGTCGACTGGGAACGCCTTTGAAGTACCAGATGTGCGTAACCGGGGCGGCGAGCTCGACATGGCCCATGCGCTCCCGGCGCACCTTGGCGCGGGTGACCTCAACGCCGCAGCGTTCGCAGATGATGCCCTTGAAGCGCACGCGCTTGTACTTGCCGCAATAGCACTCCCAGTCGCGAGTGGGTCCGAAGATCTTCTCGCAGAACAAACCATCCTTTTCCGGCTTCAGCGTCCGGTAGTTGATGGTCTCCGGCTTCTTAACCTCACCATGCGACCAGGTGCGGATGTCGTCCGCAGTTGCCAGGCCGATACGAAGATCATCGAAGAAGTTGACGTCCAGCACGTGGGTTTCCTTCGTTAGTTCCGGTTGGTTTGTCGGTTCGGTGGGTTAACGCCTAGAGCTCCTCGACACTGCTCGGCTCACGCCGGGACAGGTCGATGCCGAGTTCCTCGGCGGCGCGGAAGACGTCGTCGTCGCTGTCCTTCATCTCGATGGCAACTCCATCGCTGGAGAGCACCTCAACGTTCAAGCACAGTGACTGCATTTCCTTCACAAGAACCTTGAAGGATTCGGGAATGCCCGGTTCAGGGATGTTCTCACCCTTGACGATTGCCTCGTAAACCTTCACGCGGCCAAGGACGTCGTCGGACTTGATGGTGAGCAACTCCTGCAGCGCATAAGCCGCGCCGTATGCCTCGAGTGCCCATACCTCCATCTCACCGAAGCGCTGCCCGCCGAACTGGGCCTTACCGCCCAGGGGCTGCTGGGTGATCATCGAGTACGGACCGGTCGAGCGGGCGTGGATCTTGTCGTCGACCAAGTGCAGCAACTTCAAGATGTAGATGTAGCCGACCGCGATTTCTCCGGGGACCGGCTCGCCACTGCGTCCGTCGAACAAGCTCGCCTTGCCGTTGGCGTTGACCAGGTGCAAGCCATCGGCCGTGGGGCGAGTCGATTCCAAGATCGCCGAGAGTTCGTTCTCACGAGCGCCATCGAAGACCGGCGTGGCCACCCGCGAACGCGGACCAACGGATCGGACTTCCTCGGGCAGATCGGTGACCCGCGCATCGGCCGGATCAACCTCCCAGCCGGTAGCAGCAGCCCAACCGAGGTGTGTTTCGAGCACCTGGCCGACGTTCATGCGACCGGGAACACCGAGCGGGTTGAGCACGATGTCAACAGGGGTTCCGTCGGTCAGGAACGGCATGTCCTCAACGGGCAGAATCTTGGCGATAACGCCCTTATTGCCGTGACGCCCGGCGAGTTTGTCACCCTCGGTGATCTTGCGCTTTTGCGCGATGTACACGCGCACCAAGCGGTTGACGCCGGGGGGAAGCTCGTCGCCTTCGTCGATATCGAAGACACGAACGCCGATGATCTTGCCGGACTCACCGTGCGGCACCTTCAAAGATGTGTCACGAACCTCGCGGGCCTTCTCACCGAAGATCGCGCGCAGCAACCGCTCCTCAGGGGTCAGTTCGGTCTCACCCTTGGGCGTGACCTTGCCGACGAGGATGTCACCGGGAACGACGTCGGCACCGATGCGGATGATGCCGCGCTCATCGAGATCGGCCAGCACCTCCTCGGAGACGTTCGGGATATCCCGGGTGATCTCCTCGGGTCCGAGCTTGGTGTCGCGCGCATCGATCTCATGCTCTTCGATGTGAATACTGGAGAGCACATCGTCTTGCACCAGGCGCTGCGACAAGATGATGGCGTCTTCGTAGTTGTGCCCTTCCCAGGACATAAACGCCACGAGAAGGTTCTTGCCAAGTGCGAGTTCGCCCTCATCTGTCGAGGGACCGTCAGCGAGCACCTGACCTTGTTCAACCCGCTGCCCCTCGGTGACGATCGGACGCTGGTTGATCGACGTGCCCTGGTTCGAGCGGGTGAACTTCTCGAGTGCGTAGGTGGTGTACTCCCCATCATCGTCAGCGACGGTGATGATTTGCGAAGACACTTCGGTGACAACTCCGGCCTTGGCGGCCAGCACCATGTCGCCGGCGTCGTACGCGGCGCGGAACTCCATGCCCGTGCCCACCAGTGGTGCCTCGGCGCGTAGCAACGGCACCGCCTGACGCTGCATGTTCGAGCCCATCAACGCGCGGTTGGCGTCGTCGTGCTCGAGGAACGGAATCATCGCCGTGGCCACGGACCACAACTGGCGCGGTGAGACGTCCATGTAGTCGACCTCGGAGGCCTTGACGTATTCGACTTCGCCACCCTTACGGCGAACGAGCACGCGGTCCTCGTCCATCGCGCCGTTGTCCGCAAGCGGAGTGTTGGCCTGCGCGATGGTGTACCGATCCTCTTCATCAGCGGTGAGGTAGTCGACCTGGTCGGTCACCTTGCCGCCGACAGCCTTGCGGTACGGGGTTTCGACGAAACCGAAGGCGTTGATCCGCCCGTAGGTAGCCAGCGAACCGATCAGACCGATGTTCGGTCCCTCCGGTGTCTCGATCGGACACATCCGCCCGTAGTGGGAGGGGTGCACGTCGCGAACCTCGAAGCCGGCGCGCTCGCGGGACAGGCCGCCTGGGCCTAGCGCCGAGAGGCGGCGCTTGTGGGTCAGACCCGCCAGCGGGTTGGTCTGGTCCATGAACTGCGAGAGCTGACTGGTGCCGAAGAACTCCTTGATCGCCGCCACGACGGGGCGGATGTTGATCAAGGTCTGCGGCGTGATCGCCTCGACGTCTTGGGTAGTCATGCGCTCGCGCACCACGCGCTCCATGCGCGAAAGACCGGTGCGGATCTGGTTTTGGATGAGTTCACCCACTGTGCGCAGACGCCGGTTGCCGAAGTGGTCGATGTCGTCGGTCTCGACGACAACCTCACCGCGCGGGCCTTCCATCGTGGGGATCTCGGACTGCAAGCGCACCAAGTACTCGATGGTGGCCAGGACGTCCTCGAGTGTGAGCACGCTTTGGTTCAGCGGCAGCTCAAGGCCGAGCTTGCGGTTGACCTTGTAGCGGCCGACCTTCGCGAGGTCGTAGCGCTTGGGGTTGAAGTAGAAGTTCTCGATCAGGTTGCGGGCGTTCTCCAGCGTGGGCGGTTCGCCCGGACGCAACTTGCGGTAGATATCCAGCAACGCATCATCTTGGCTCTCGATGGTGTCCTTTTCGAGAGTGTCCATGAAGATCGGGTACTGCCCAAACCGCTCGCGGATCTCCTCGGTGGACATACCAAGCGCCTTGAGCAGCACCGAGACGGGCTGCTTGCGCTTGCGATCCACGCGCACCGCAACGAGATCCTTCTTATCGATCTCGAATTCCAACCACGCACCGCGGCTGGGAATGATCTTGGCGGTATAGATCTCCTTGTCGGAGGTCTTGTCCACGGAACGTTCGAAGTAGGCGCCCGGGGAACGTACGAGCTGGGAGACAACAACCCGCTCGGTGCCGTTGATCACGAACGTTCCCTTGTCGGTCATCAACGGGAAGTCGCCCATGAACACGGTTTGGGACTTGATCTCACCGGTTTCGTTGTTCATGAACTCCGCGGTGACGAACAGCGGTGCGGCGTAGGTGAAGTCCTTGTCCTTGCACTGATCGACCGTGTACTTCGGCGGTTCGAAGCGGTGGTCGCGGAAAGACAGGGACATCATCCCCGCAAGGTCCTCAATCGGGGAGATCTCCTCGAAGATCTCGCTCAGCCCGGAGATCTGTGGAATCTCGGTGTTGCCCTTCGCGATCTCCGCGGCCACTTTGGCCTGCCAGTCCTCGCGACCGAGCAACCAATCAAAACTCGCCTTCTGCAAGGCAAGGAGGTCCGGAATAGCCAGCGGCTCACGGATCTTCGCGAAGGAGTAGCGGGCTAGGCCCGGGGACAAGGGGGTGGTGACCGAAGTCTTAGCTGCCAAGACATTTCCTTCCGGGGCGCATCTGCGTCGTTGGCACTTCCCTGCGCACGCCTGTTTGCCCTGGACTGTCAAATCCGCCGATAGAGGAACCACGGCAAACTCGACCGCTCAGGTGAGGGGCGTTGTGAGGGCAGCGCAAAGCGGCAGCCTACCCGAGGGGCACGCCGCTGTCTAACCCGGGGGGTGCCCCCTCAGTCCCTCGAACGGGCTCAGGTCCTCGCAGGGGGTGACAGCGAACCGATCCCCTGCTTTACCTGGCTCGATCCTCGTCCTGACGGATCCGCACCGGGTATGTGCGTGGGTAAATGGTGACCGCCCGGGGGCGAAACGTCAAGCGCGGCGCGGATTCTTGGCACTGTTCGGTTTTCACACACAGTTCACGACGACTTCGTGCCCGGCGCGCCTGCTGTCCCCTAGCCTCGCAGCACCCAAGGCCCACGCCGCGGTTCCTATGACGCGGACCCGCGTCTACCCACCCAGGAGGATCCATGTCCCACGTCGTCGAATTCACCCTCGAGGTGAAGCCCGGCCACTACCAAGATGTTGTCGACTTGTACTCGCAGTTCGCCCACGACTTCATGGCTATCGATCCCCACCTCATCAGCGTTCACATCGTCGGCGACCCCGGCGCTGGACTCGTCCGTGGCATCGGAGTCTTCGATACGCAGGAGGCAGCAGCGGAGGTCAACAGCGACGTCATCTTCGCCACTTTCAACGACGCCATCGAGCCGCTCATCAGCGCCCCGCCGAGTCGGGTCATCCTCGATCTGTTGCACGCATGGAGTCGCTGACAACGCTCGACCCACTTTGTACTGCAACGTCGAAGGGGAGCCACCCACAGGTGGCTCCCCTTCGTTTGTTCGGACGTACTACTTGAGCGAGACGGTGGCGCCGGCGCCTTCGAGGGCAGCCTTGGCCTCCTCGGCCTTCGCCTTGTCGACCTTCTCCAAGATCGGCTTGGGCGCACCCTCCACCAGTTCCTTGGCCTCCTTCAGGCCCAGGCTGGTCAGCGAGCGCACCTCCTTGATGACGGCGATCTTGTTGCCGCCGTCGGCTTCGAGGACGACATCGAACTCGTCCTTCTCCTCGGCAGCGCCGCCGGCATCGCCGCCACCGGCAGCCGGAGCGGCAGCCGCGACAGCAACAGGGGCAGCAGCGGTGACGTCGAAGGTCTCCTCAAAGGCCTTCACGAACTCGCTGAGTTCTAGCAGGGACATCTCCTTGAACTGATCGAGGAGTTCATCGGTGCTCATCTTCGCCATGGTGGCGTCCTTTCGAATCGTTCCGGCCGAGGGCCGGGTGGGCGTCAGCCCTCGGTGGTCTCCGCCGCATCGGTTGCCTGCTCATCGCTGGCTTCCGGTGCGTCGGGGGTCTGGGTGGGTGCTTCTTCGGTTACTGCTTCTGGTGCGGGTGCTTCCTCGGCAGCGGGTGCTTCTTCAGCCGGTGCCTCGGTTGCCGGTGCCGCGGCTGCGGCGGCCGACGGGTCGGCCTCGAGCTTGGCTTGCAGGGCACCAACAGCGCGTGCTGCCTTGGACAGCGGTGCGGCGAACAGTGATGCCGCCTGACCTTGCTTGGCCTTCATAACGCCGGCCAACTTGGACAGCAGAACCTCGCGGGACTCCAGATCGGCGATCTTGGTGAAGTCCTCGGGGGTCAGCAGCGCCCCGTCCATGTAGCCGCCCTTGACGACCAATGCCGGGTTATCCTTCGCGAAATCACGAATGCCCTTGGCTGCATCGACCGCATCGCCTTCGACGAATGCGATGGCACTGGGGCCTACGAGCAGGTCGTCGATACCTTCTATGCCGGCATCGGCGGCCGCGCGCTTGGTCAGCGTGTTCTTCACGACCGAGAACGTGACCGTGCCACCGAGCGAACGACGCAACTCCTTAAGCTGAGCAACGCTCAGGCCTCGGTAGTCGGTCAAGACGGCGGCAGTGGACGTCCGGAAGCGATCGGCGATCTCGGCGACGGTTGCCACCTTGTCTTCTCGAGCCATGGGCTCTCCCTCCTGGTGCGGACCGAACAACTAGCCCAGCTCAGTGGAGGGGCGCAACGCGCGCAATGGAGGGCAGGAAATCCTGCGAGTCTCGCCTGCGCGGGCTGCCCGCCTTCGCGGAGCCTTCGACTCGATCGGTTGATCGAGTAACCAGCGGTCTTCGGTCGGCGAAAGAGTACGGCACTTACCAACTGGTTGCGAAACCGGGTGCCGCTGACGCACACCATTCCACGACGAAGGGCCGGTCCGTGCGGACCGGCCCTTCGCGAGGGGTAGTGCTAGTTGGCGGTAGCCAACGGCTGCTTGAGCAGCGGCGGAGCGAACAAGCGATCTCGGTTCACTCCGGGTACCCGGTAACCGATGCGCTTGGCGGCCGCCACCTGCTTCTTGGTGTCCGCATCAATCAGACCGGACAGAGCACCGACGGCTCCGACCAGTTGATCGGTGGTGAAGGAGCAGTGACCCACACCTGAGCCTCCGGTGGCCAGCGCGCTGAGGGTCGCGCTCGGACCCTTCGCCCCGGGCTCGAACTTCGTGTACTCCGGATCCAGCGGATCGGTGAAGTACTCCACCGCCTTCAACATGCCCTTGTCATCAGCACGTTGCGCCTTCTTGGTCTCAACCATGTCCTCGAAGAACTCGTACTGGTTACCCGCTGGCGTGATGGGGTCGTAGGTAGTCGTGATGAACACGGCCGGCTTGTTGTAGGTGCCCTTGGCTGCCGGTAGTGCGTTCACGATCGCGACCGCAGCCGGGTTAGCCGGGTAGCGAGCAGTGTCGCTGCCAACGCTGGCGTCCAGCTTGTTCAACATGGCATCGAGCACGCCCGGGCCTGCAGCGGTGAACGTCCCCTCGAACTCCGCGCGCTGCTCCGGGCTCAGCAACTTGCTATAAACCACCGGCACGTTGTTGTTGAAGTTGGCGTTATCCGTCGGTGCAAAACCGCCGATCGTGCGGACCCGCTGCTCCAACTCGTAACGACCCATGATGCCCAGTGCCGCCGCAGCAGCAACGTTCTGCAACATCGCAGCAGCAGAGTTCTGGCCCGCTGAAACAGGCGAGAAGCCACCAGCCAAAGCCGCACCCAGACCGAGTTCACTGACGGCCGGGTTCACACTGACACCGTCGTAGGTACC